>CALCJG010000447.1 GCA_937967705.1 uncultured Spirochaetia bacterium | reverse complement strand
GGTTTATACTCCAGAAAAGGTTGACCGCTGTTGGCCTTGTTCTGGCGAACACTTCACACACATCGTTCATATTCTTTTTGAAATCCTGAAGAGCGGAAGACTTGAGATTTTTGGCGGCCAGGGCGATCCCCATGGCGGCGGCTATGCCTATGGCCGGGGCACCTCTGATGACCATATCCGTAATGGACGCCGCAACATCCAGATAACTGGTATAGGTATTGTATGTCTCTTCAGCGGGGATAAGCCGCTGATCACGCATTGATACGGAGTCTCCGTTCCATTTTATAGTGTACATAATCCCTTCCTCAATGGTTTATAGAACGCTCAACCCGGTATTTCCTCATGCGGATGGAGTTTCCTTTTTCATTCCATCCCACCTCGTCCATGTGTATGCGAATGATGAGGAGTCCACGGCCGCTGTCTTTCAGGAAATTTTCGGGGTCTCTCGGATCGGGGAGGCTTAAATGATCGAACCCCGGTCCCTCATCCTCAACGATATATTCAACATAGTCCCTGGTCATCTCATAATAGATGGTGACTTTTTTATCAATGTATTTATCCATCTTTTTGCGGATCTCGATTTCTTCATTGAAGCCCTTTATCCCTTTTTCAGCACGGACATCCGAAGGAATTTCGAGATTACCGTGAAACATGGCGTTAGTGATCGCTTCTCTCAGGGCCAGTGAGAGATTCTCAGCGGTTGTCGGATTGCAGAAACCGGAAGAGGGAAGGTTCTTGGTCAATTTGTAGGAAATGACGTTGCAGATCGAGACGTCCATCGGTATGCGGAATATACGCTTGTCGTATTCCACATATTGACCGAAAGCGTCCGCTAACTGTTTCTCCTGACGTGTCCGGATGATGCCCCGGACCGCTGAAGCCACCTCATTGATGTCGAAGGGTTTGCGAATGTAGTCGCAGGCCCCATAGCGCAGTGCGCGTATGGCATCCTCAATATTCCCCTGTCCCGTTATGATGAGAACGGGGACTGGTTTTTCCAGGGCGCTCACGTGGCGCAGCAGTTCAATGCCATCCATTTTACGAAGTTTAATGTCCGTAATGACGAGATCGATGTCTTTTTCGTTGCTTTTCAGGATGAAAAGAGCCTCTTCAGCTTTTTCGAGGGATATTATATTGTAGCCGAGACGAGCCAGCTTTTTCTGCAGCGTATAACGGATTACTTCCTCGTCATCAATGATGGCTATCGTGGGGGATGAGGAGTTCATTTGTCCTGCTTCGTTGTTTCCTTATGATTGAGGATGAGATGCCCCATCTTATCCTTCTTTGTCTGCAGGTATCTCAGATTCTCCTCCTTCGGAGGAATTTCAATACTGACCCTCTCCACGATCTCAAGGCCATATCCCTCAAGACCGATCACCTTCTTGGGATTGTTAGTCAGGAGTCTTATGGTTTGTAATCCCAGATCCACCAGGATTTGAGCCCCAATACCGTAATCCCTCAGATCTGAAGGGAAGCCCAGTTTGATATTGGCCTCCACCGTATCGAGACCCTGCTCCTGGAGATGATAGGCTTTCAGTTTGTTACCCAGACCAATACCCCGTCCCTCCTGCCGCATATAGAGAAGTACACCGTAACCTTCCTTGTCGATGGCTTCCAGGGCATTGTGCAGCTGGGATCCGCAGTCACATCGACGCGAAGCGAAGACATCACCGGTCAGGCATTCCGAATGGACCCGGACCAGGACATTTTCCCTACCGGCTACATCACCTTTGACCAGGGCAACGTGGGTCAAATCATCCACTTCCGTTTCGTAGGCCACAATTTTAAAGACACCGTAATCCGTGGGGAGCTTGGCTTCGGACACCCGCTTGATGAGACGGTCCTTATGCTGACGGTATTTAATGAGGTCGGATATTGTTGCAATTTTTAAACCATGTTTTTCTGCAAATTTATCCAGATCGGGGCGTCTTGCCATGGTTCCGTCGTCATTGAGAATCTCGCAGATGACTGCGGCAGGTTTGAGACCCGCCAGTCGTGCCAGATCGACAGAGCCTTCGGAATGTCCGGCTCTCACAAGCACTCCTCCCCGTTTCGCAGCGAGGGGGAAGATGTGCCCCGGCTTGGAGAGGTCATCCGGACGTGTGTTCTCATCCACGAGAACGTTAACGGTTCGGGACCGGTCATAGGCGGAGATTCCTGTCGTGGTCCCCTCGCAGGCATCCACCGAAACGGTAAAGGCGGTGCAGAATTTATCAGAGTTCTCGGGTACCATGAGTTTCAATCCCAGCTGCTCCAGACGCTTCTGCGTCATGGCAACACAGATGAGTCCCCTCCCGTTGGTAGCCATAAAATTGATGTTTTCTGGGGTTATGTGTTCGGCGGCGATGATGAGATCCCCCTCGTTCTCCCTGTCTTCATTGTCAACAAGGATGATCATCCTGCCGTTTCTGATTTCCTCAATGGCCTCGGTGATAGTACATGTTTTCATAGGCTTTCCATGGATGCATTTATTGAGATTGCATTAGAAAAAGAGATGACTTTTCCGTCAAGAGATTAATAAGGAAATAACATATATCGGTTCCTACATGCCCGGATCTCCATTGCAAACAAGTTATTGAATGGTGTGCATTTCAGTAAAAAAAAGAAAAACTCTTTCCCAGTTTAATGATTAAACGTATATAATAATAGAGAGAGTGGGGCACGATAATAGGAGTAGGATCATCCATATTTTTTACCATGAGGATCATGAAGCGCTTATCGATTTTCAGATAAATTTTCAGGAGTCTATGGAGTCACAAGTATTAAAATGGAGAAAATATATGAAAAAGACCTTTAGAATTCTTCCACTCGTTGCTTTCTGCACTATTGTATCATGCGGGGATATGTCCTGTCAGGAAATGTTTTCCCTCAAATCACCGCAGTTGGCGAAAGGACAGAGCGCGGAGGAGCTGATCAAGGAGATTTCCCGTTTGGAGCCGAAGGTTAAGGAAAAATCGGAATCCCCCAATAAGCTGGGCAGACTCTATGAGCGCCTGGGGGAGAAATATATGGAGACGAAAACCTGGAATCTAGCGATCGACTCCTTCGATAAGGCCATAGGGTATGGTCGTAACAATCCGCTCGTTTACTATTCCCTGGGAGTCTGTTTTGCCAACAAGGCCAATCAGACAAAGAACAGGGAAGAAATTGATAAAGCCGAAGCGCACTACAGAAAAGCTCTTGAACTGGATCCTCGTTATGACAATGCGGCTTATGGGCTCGGGATCATGCTCTTTTATCTTAAGGACGACAAGGAGTCTGCCCTGGAAACCATGCGCAATCTTTCCCTGAGGAATAAAAACTTTTATCGAGCCAGATTCGCCATGGGGCGTTTCCAGTATGAAATGGGAAGACCGGAAAAATCCCTGGCTATATATGAGTCCCTGTTTTCCGATCTCGAAAAGGAGGGGAGTTCTCCGACGATCAATGAGTATAAGCGTCTGTGCCGGGAGAACATAGACCGTCTGATGATGGAGCTTTCGCCGAAAAAATAGGCAGGGATATGATCGTTCCAAGACATCGATACTCCCTAGCGCTGTCCCTGATCTCATCGCCGGTTAGGAACAATCTCTGGGAACTTCTCGACAAGCATACCCCTGAGGAAACCTTTATTAACCTGATATCGCAGGAGGTTTTGCATACGCAGTCTTACGTGGCCCGGAAATATGGGGATGATCCCTGGGAGGCGGCCTGTGGGATATTGAATACCTGTTCCCGGGATGGTATCGAAATAATGGATCTTTGGGATCCGCAATATCCCTCACTCCTAAAGGAGATACATCGACCTCCCTTGGTCCTCTATTTCAAGGGCGAACGATGCTGGGATAAAACGGTCTCCATCGTGGGAACACGGGATACAGACCCATCTTCAGCGAAAGGAGCCTATCGACTTTCGCGGGAATTGTCCCAAGCGGGTTATACCGTCATCAGCGGGATGGCCATGGGTGTTGACAGGGAGGCTCACAGGGGAGCTCTGGAAAACGGGGGAAAGACGATCGGGATACTTGCCAATGGGATAAATGTGATCTATCCCGCCAAGAACTTCGACCTCTATGAGAAGATCAACGCCAGCCATCATTCAGCTCTCATCTCCGAATATCCACCGGGAAGCATCGCGGGCAAGTGGACTTTCGCCCGACGCAACAGGATTATCAGCGGGATGTCGAGAGCGACAGTAGTCGTCAAGGCGGGGGAGAAGAGCGGATCACTGATCACCGCAGGCTATGCCCTGGAGCAGAACCGGGATGTCTTCGTTTGCCCGGGGCACATTTATGAAGAAGGGTATGAGGGCTGTTTCCATCTGATGAAAAGCGGGGCTTTCGCGATCTCCGGAGCTGTAGATATCCTGAAGGAATACCATGAGGAAGGCCCCTCGGAAAGGAATCCGTATAGGGCCGTTATTACAAGGGAACAGCCGTACCAGGGGAATGATCCTGGGGATTCCAGGCAGGATATGGTGGAGGCGAAAAACCGAATCGTTCTGGAGGGATATCCGGACGGTTCACTGGAACACCGTATAATCGATTTGTTGTCTAAGGGGTCGTTAGAGGTCGATTCACTGGTGGGGCGACTGCAAAGCGGAATTGCTGAAATCAATGAAACCGTCACCAGCCTGGAGATTTTTGGTGTTATAATGCGGCGGGGAAATAAAATTTCCCTTGACAGGTACTGAAGGAAAGTAATAAAAGCGAAGAGACATAACCGTTGCCATTACGGACCAATATGACCGATTTTGGATGTCAGCCGGCTTAGTCGAAACGCACAATTAGGAGAGTACAGTCGTCCATAAGATTGACCTTGCGCTGCTTTTCTTCAAGGTCTTTCCTGATGAGATCGGTGAGGGATTGAGCGTCCAGGTGACGGTTCCGGCGTATATAGGTTTGCAGCTGTTCCAGGGTCAA
This sequence comes from uncultured Spirochaetia bacterium, assembly GCA_937967705.1. Taxonomy (GTDB): domain Bacteria; phylum Spirochaetota; class UBA4802; order UBA4802; family JAGODF01; genus CALCJG01. Next base: position 4,369 of record CALCJG010000447.1, on the reverse strand, counting down.
CTCTCCCTCGAAAAGCTGATCGACAAGACCATCAGTGAAGAGTATGATATAGTCTCCCGGTGAATAGGGTTTATTGAAATGAATGTAGTCGGCATGATCGTCAATACCCAGGGCCTTTCCGCTTGTATTGATAAGAAGAAAATTGTCTCCCCGGGCATCGTAATACAGCTGGGGATAATGCCCGGCGGAAGAATACTCGATGATTTTCTCCCTCGTGTCCACGAGGCAGTAGAAGAAGGTGCAGAACATACCCTGACGGGATTCCTGATAAACCCATCGGTTGATCTTTTCGAGTAGCAGGGCCGGCTGCCGGTGCCGTATGGCCTCAAAACGCAGGGAGTTCCGCACGGTTGTCATGAAGAGGGAAGCCGGTATGCCCTTACCCGAAACATCACCCACCGAAAAGCCGTAGAGCGTATCACTGAAAGCCGTAACCTCAAAAAAATCCCCCCCGATGGAACTCGACGGAAGAGTGAAAGCCCCAACACTCATGTCCTTGATGGAATCGGGAATGAGGGACAAGGCCTGATTCTGGATATCTGATGCTATCTTGAGCTCTGTTTCAATTTTTTGCCTTTCCACGTTGTTTTTCTGATATAAAACATTAACGTATGTTTCTGCGACCTGATTGGCGACGGTTGCCAGAACCCTCAGGTCGAAGGAATCGAAAATGGCCCCGTTCGGCTTGTCCGTTACGTTCAAAACTCCGATGATCCGGTCACGCAGTTTCATGGGGACACAGATGAAGGAACTGGATCGGTATTTGGCCCTTGATTCGATATTCTTGAGGAAAAGGTTGTTCTCATCAATATTATGAACGAGTAGGGGATCCTTCGTCTTGATGACGTGATACATTAGGCTATTCTCCAGGTCGATGTCGTGCTGAACGTCCGAAGTCGAAACGAAGTGCGCGATCCGCTTGCTGTCAGCCTCCAGGATGAGGAAGGAGCATTTTTCTGCACTTATGACCTTGTTGACCGCCGTGAGGATGCGGTAAAGGAATTCCCTGATATCGAAGGTAAAATAGATGGATTGGGAGATTTCGTATATGCAGGTCAATTCATCCACGCGGTTTTTAAGGCTGATAACGAGCTCGTGGTTGTCGATGGATATAGCCGCAGCATCAGCGATGTAGTCGAGCATATCAATGTCCCTGTCGCTGAAGGCTTCATCGGACAGGGAGTTGACTACCTCCAGAACGCCGATGAGTTTATCCTTTTTGTTGACCGGTACGGCGATGAGATTCCTCGTCTTGAAACCGGTTGAAGAATCGATCTTGCCGCAAAAACGGCTGTCCTCCCGAACATCGTTGACTACTATCGGCTGCCCCGACAGGGCGACATGCCAGGCAATGCCTTCGCCCCTCTTAAGGCGGCGTCCGCGAATGATCTCACCCTTGTCACTGATGACGATGTCAAAAATAAGCTCCTCGTTCTTCTCGTCAAGTAGCAGAAGGGAGGCACCCTCTGCGTTTAGCAGGTTCGTTGCAGAATCGATAATAATGGACAGCAGTTGCTGAAAATTGATCGAGGTGTTGATCTTGTTCATTATTTCGATTATTTTTTTATACTGTTTCATGGCGGTTATCTACCATCTGTGGGTAAAAAAAGAAACAACTTTTTTGTTTTATGTAGGGACTATCAAATACTTGTCGCAGAACCTCATGCCGTTATGATGATATCCATCTTGCGGGATCAGTATAAAAAAACGATATTAATGCTTGACTTTTTCATGGCTGAAGATTTCGGTTTTAGATGCGGTTGTCGTAGTCTATCCGGCATTTATTCTATATAAGTAACAGGTGATTTAAATAACAATTTGGCATTGAGTGAGGTTATCCGATGGCACAGAATTATCTTGAAGTTGTACTGGAAGGGCATTATGAACTGATTTTCGGGCTTCTCGAGGGATTCAAGTTGGGAAGCGGCAAGGAAGGTATATATTATTTCAACAAGAAGGTCGGAGTCAAAACGGAAACGCTCTCCGAGGTCATCAAGGAGTGGGTTTCCTTCGCCAATAAGATGCATCATATCATCATTGAAGAGGGATTTTACAACGATCTTATGAGCAAGATCAAAGGGGCCAAGGAGCAGAAGCAGATTCATGTCAAGTATGTCAAATCATCCAAACTGATAAAGGGAGGATCTTTTGATTTCTCATTTAAAACCTTTGGTAAAAAATACGGCGATGAGATCAAGGAGATGTTCAAATCCCTCCCGGTCGGTATCGAACTCATGGATTTTAAAGAAGAGGAGAAGGTAGACAAGGACGCCAAGGGCGTGGAGATGTATGCACCCGCCCATGATTATGAACTGAAGGGGAGCGGTAAGATAAAGGGGGACATCAAGGCGGTTATCGATTTCCGTCACAAGCTGGATCTGCATCCCCTTGTCGAGCCTCAGGACATCAAACTCTCTTTCTAATTTTTACGACAATTTTAAAAAAAAAGGGCAATCCGTATTGATCGCCCTTTTTTTTTACTCCTGCTGATTATTGGATGCTGGTAATATCTTCCGGCTGCATGGAATCAAGACGTTCCGCCACAAGCCGTTCAATATCGTCCGCAGTCAATAATATGTCGTTGCTCGTAGGATGATGATCGTAAATAAAGACGATATAGGACCTGTAGCTTTTAGTTATTTTCATGCCGAATTCCGCAAAGTAAATCTCTAGACCGCCGCTTAAGCATTTTCCGACAATGATGCTGTCTTCACCACGATGGAAATAGTCAGGCCTGTTGTTAAAGAGGTTCTCCGCTCCCCGATCCTCCGGGAAGAGTATATATTCCACATCCGCGTCTTCGAGGGATTGGATGAAAGGCTTGATGCCGACGAATTTGTAATCTGCATAGGGCTTGTTTGTCATTGGTATATCTCCCTGCTTCCGTTCTATCTTCCGTATAGTATGATGCCGTAATGGGATTTAAGCATGGTTTTCTTCTTAATCAATTCGGAAATCTCGCGAGCCATATCCAGGTCCCGAATGGAACTCTCCGATGCCTGAAGATTCACATAGTAGAGATTCTCCCCCCTGATTTGTATCTCCGTGAGAACCGCTTTCGTTCCCAGGATGGATCTCAACCGGATCAACTGGTCCATGGCCCTGTCGATCCGGCCCATGGTATCCCCGGAATGTTTAACCACATCCAGGCCCTTTATCCCGAGTTTTTCCGGGGTTAAATCCGGGATTACTTTTTTAGTGTTGAACTGGCTGAATTGGGCATTTCCCGCTATTTCATCGATCAGTTCATTAATCTCCGACTGCACAATCTCCCGGTCGTCCCTGCTGAGGATGCCGCTGGAAGCCCTCAAAACGAGCTGTCGAATGCGGTGAAGCAATTCCATATCCTGCTTTACCGCAGACTCGGCATAATGAAGATAATTACTCAAATCCTCCTTATTGATGGAGCGTTGACGGATTTCAAGTATTATTTTTTTCAGGTTTTCAGCGATGGCAAAACCTGCAGGGTCGTCACTGGGGGAGGCAATTTTGAGTCCAGAGCTGAGTTTCCTTAGGCTGTTCATCATTTCACGGTCCAGCAGCTTTCCCCGGTTCAGCAGGGAATACCGATTACCCTTTCCGAAGATCAGGATATTACTGCTTTCCGGGATTATAAGATAGCTCCCTGAAAAGGGTGACTTTTTAGGTTCACAGGGGATATCATGTTTCCAGTAAAAAATCACCCCTGTAAGGGCAATGGCCAGAAGGTATTTCTTTTTAGTGTACATCGCTCCAGAATCCCTGGGGTTATATTCGGTGTGTATATATTATAGTTTACACCCGTATGGAAGCGCCGTCTACATTTTCCGGCCGTCCTGAAAGGGTGAAATACCCTCTCTCGATAAACGATAAATCCCTTGATGCTTATCCCTGAAAGGGTTATAAGAGGCCCCGGGATCAACCAAGTAGATATCCAGTCTAAGGAATATCTTCCGATAATACGATATATAACCATAGGGGAATCAATATGAAGATTAAACTGCCACTGATCGTTGTTCTGGTCCTGCTTCTGATCGTATCCATCGTGCAGATCTTTTCCGTTCCCCCCTATGAGGGTGATGTGGCTCGGCTTTACAAGTCAGGGTATTTTGTGGAATTGGATCGTGGTTTCGGGGTGATAAAGGACTCCTTTCTCGCGGTTAAGACCTTTGGTAAAACGGTCTATGGATGGATATTCCTTGAGGATCTGAAAAAGAAATACGGGTGGGACATCCGGGTTTATGACATGAAGGGGCGGGAGGTCAGGGCTCCAGGAGAATATCGCCCCTGTGAGGATAACACTGTTCTCAGGCTCCTGGGTTCCCTAAAACCGGACATTCAGTCAGAGGTTCGGGGTACGAAATACTATGCCGCAATACCCCTTAGAAGC
>CALCJG010000446.1 GCA_937967705.1 uncultured Spirochaetia bacterium | reverse complement strand
CGGAAAGAACCGGTTCTTCAGGGACGATAATCTCACGCTGGCGGTCCTCGACGGTCTATGGCGTTCGGGGCTGGTCCCCCCCTTCGACATCCGGGAATACTACCGGGAGAAGACGGGAGCGAAATACCGCTCCAACGCGGAGTATGCCTACAGTCCCAACGAGGAGATACGCGGCCTGCTCCTGGATACCCCTTTGAAAAGGGAGGATCTCCTGACCCTGACGAACCTCACCTGGGAAGGGGGGCATGATGTGCAGCATGTGATCTGGGTCTGGTGGGACGGGGAGGACGACTATTTCGACATCCGGGATCTCTCGGGACTGGAGCATCTGGCAAACCTGGAGAGCCTCTGGCTGGTCTCAGCCGGGGGGATCGGGGATTTCCGCCCCCTCGGGAACCTGGCCGCCCTCAGGGATGTCCGCCTGGAGGGGGCGGTCCTGGGGGATCTGACGCTCTTTCTGGATCTGCCCCGTCTTGAGGTGCTGGATTTCCACGACTACCGGAGGAATGGCGACAACGACGCCGCCTACGGGGAGCTGAAAAGAAGGGGCGTAAAGATGGTCTACCGGGACAGGGAGGAAGAGCGGATCAGGTTTGCCGGTAAAATCCGTGCAACGGACCTTATCAACCGGGGAGTGGCGGCCTTCCGAAAGGGGGATTACCGGACGGCCCTGGACTGTTTCGAAGAGGCCCTCTCGGCGGATGGAGACAATCTTTCCGCCCTCTATTACCGCGGAATTGCCCTGGAGCGCACGGACCGCCTGCAGGAAGCCCTGGAGGCCTATGAGGCGGTGATAGCCCGGGACGGCAGTCATAAGAGCGCCTTCAATCAAAAGGGCTGTGTCCTTCACGCCCTGGGCCGCTACGGGGAGGCCCTTGAGTGCTACGAGGCGGCGCTTCGAATCGATCCGGAATACTGGCAGCCCTGCAGCAATAAGGGGGAGGCTCTTCATGAACTCGGAAGGTACTCCGAGGCGATGGATTGTTATGACCGGGCCCTGGCCCTCAGCCCCGAAAACGACACCGTTTTGAAGAACCGGGAGAAGACCCTGAACCGGATGAAATCCCTCCCATGACGGTTCCCTCTTCCGCAAGCCTCTGACATTTTCCGGAATCGACGGAACTGAGACCCCACTCGTTTTTCTGTATATGGGCATATGTCCCGTGAGGGGAAGCCAATCAATAAAATATAATGACAATATATATTTTTTTATTGATGTCCGTCGGAAGGGCATTATAATCCCCGCAGATTTTACTGACCGGGGGATTATTCTCTCGGGTAATGATGCCTAACTGGTCAAATTTTGAAAATATATAGAATTTTTGATATATTTTGTTTGGATTAAAAGTGGTGATATACTGATTGGGGATGGGTCGATGCCATCCGTGATCGGATTGGCGCAGGTAATTCAGTACCATGAAAAAGGTTGTTTGCCTGTCAGGAAGGAACGGTGGCAGGAGATGAATATTGTGTTACGAGGCATTTGATATGAAGGAAACCGTAAAATTAAGAAGTTTGAAAGCGATCCTGTCATTCATGGTCACCATTATCATCATCATCGTGGTGTCCCTGGTTGTCTTCCTGGCCCGTGACGCGGCCTATAACATCGGCCTGAAGGCCTATATCAATCAGATGCAGAACTTCAATAAGAGCATCGAGGAGCAGATGGTCTTCTTCCTAGACACGGAGATCAAGAACGCCGTCTTTCTCTCCAAGGACCCCCGGGTGATCATGGCCGTATCTACGGGCAATTACGAAATGGCCCGGCCGTTGCTGAAGAATGTGTTCTTCGAAAAGAAGATCTACGAGCAGGTTTTCCTGTCGTCGGCAGAGGAGGATTCCCAGATCAAGGTATCCGGCGACGGCAAGGCGGACGGTGTGCGTTGGGGCAAGATTCCCGTATATACCCAAAATGCGGAAAAGGCCCTCAAGGGGGAAATTCACGTGAGCAATGCCGGAAAATCCCCGGTGACCGGCCTTACGGTTATTCTGGTTACCGCACCGGTCTTCTCCGGCGGTAAGGTCGTGGGTATCGTGGGACTTCCCGTGGATGTGGGGACCTATTCGATCAGCCTGGTTCAGAAGATCAAGATTGGCAAGACCGGGTATCCTTTCATCACAGACAGTTCGGGGATCACCTTTGCCCATCCCAACAAGGATTTTATATTCAAACTGCATCTGAAAAACTACGACTGGGGAAGAGAGATACTGGCTTCCGAAAGCAACAAGGTTATTCGGTACAATTTCGAAGGGCGCGATAAACTCATCACCTTTATCAAGAACCAGCGTTTCGGCTTCATCAGCGGTTGCACCATGTATGTGGATGACGTGACCAATGATCTGCGGGCAGCGGATCTCTATATGTTTCCCATCGCGCTGGCGCTTCTCCTCCTGTCGGCCTTCATCGTATACCAGTTCATGAAGAAGCGTCTCAATCCCCTGCAGGAGTGCGAGGGGGTGATGCGTTCCATGGCGGAGGGGGACCTGACGAAGCGGTATACGGGCGAGGTCACCAATGACGAGATAGGCAACATCGCCCGGGCGCTCAACAACAGCCTGGAGCGCTTCGAGGAACTGGTTGCCGTGATCATGGAATCGGTGGAAGGCCTGGCCAGGGCGGTTGGGGAGATTTCCGGAGGCAACGAGAACCTCTCCCAGCGTACCGCCGAGCAGTCTTCCTCCCTGGAAGAGATCGCCGCCACGGTGGAGGAGGCCAACGCCACGACCAGGCAGAACGCCGAATCGTCCAAGGCGGCCAATTCCCTTGCGGAAAAATCCTCCGTGCTCGCCGTGGAGGGGGGCAATATCGTTGAGGGGGCCGTGGCGGCCATCAACGAGATCAACGCCTCGGGGAGCAAGATCAGCGAGATCATATCCCTCATCAACGAGATCGCCTTTCAGACCAATCTTCTGGCCCTGAACGCCGCAGTTGAGGCGGCCCGGGCCGGGGAACAGGGAAGGGGCTTTGCCGTTGTGGCCGGGGAGGTTCGAAACCTGGCCCAGCGCTCCGGCAACGCCGCCAAGGAGATCGCCGAGCTCATCAAGGATTCGGTGGACAAGGTGAACACCGGTACAGAGCTGGCCAACAAGAGCGGTGAGGCCCTCAAGGAGATCATCGCCTCGGTCCAGGAGGTGGGGCGTCTCATCTCCGAGATCACCGCCGCCAGCGAGGAACAGCGTCAGGGCATGGACCAGATCAACCTTGCGGTAACGGAGATGGACACCATGACCCAGCAGAACGCGGCGCTCGTAGAGGAAACCGCCTCCGCCAGCGAGGAGATGGCCAGCCAGGCCCAGGAACTCCTCAACATGGTGCGGCGCTTCGAGATCAGCGGTAAAACGGGGACGAAGCGGCTTAAGAACGAGGGCGGGGAGAAGAAAGCCCTTAAGTCTGTTCAGGAGAAATCTGTTCCCGGCGAGAAGAAAACCCCGTCAAAAAAGTCTGATTTCATAGTCGAGAAAAAAACCACAGCGCCTCATCCCATGAGCAAATCCCTGAAGGACGAGGGATTCGAGGAATTCTAGTCCCCATAAACGGTTTCCCATAGAAGGCCTTCTCTATAACAGGGAAGGCCTTTTCTTATGCGCAGGTGAATAAAAAAATGATAATATTTATTGACAAGTAACACCTATGCTATATTAGTGATATTTATCAAGATTGAATTAATAATTGTTATATGCGAGGTCAGCGATGCGCAGTAAGCTGTTTTTCACTCCTGTTATAATATTTTTAATGATAACCTCCCTTATGGCTCAGTCCGAACCTGTCGGTGACGCCAAGGAAGCCAAGGACCTCAAAGAGGCGGGGGATGTCTTCAAATACCGGGAAATCGTCGTCAAGGACAAAAAGGAACAGTCCGGCGTCGTAACCCTTCTGACGGACGAAGAGCTGAAAAGGTCCAATAAGTACGATCTGGTGGGCCTCATCAACGAGACGGTTCCCAGCTTTCATACGGGGTTTAACCGGATCATGGGATACGGGATAGCCAACTCCAACCCTGGCAAGATGTCCCTCCGGGGCATGGGCATCTCCTCCTGGGGACCCACAACGGGTTTCCCGATGCTGGTGGACGGTATCGACACCGGCGCTCCGATTTTCTCCCATGCCATGCCGGGGGCCCTCAACATTAAGAACATCGAGCGCGTAGAGGTCTATCACAGTCCCCAGCCGGTGCTTTTCGGCGACACGGCCATGGCCGGAGCCGTCAACGTCATCACCCGGCGGCGTAAAACGGAAGGGACCGAGACGAAGATATCAGGCTCCTACGGTTCCTACAATACCACGGACGATTACGTTCAGCACAGCGGCAAATTCGGTATCATGGATTACGGGGTCTCCTATAATTTCCAGAAATCCGACGGCCATCGTAAGGAGGATGTGGGGGGAACCGAGGTTACCTCGGCCTTTCAGGGACAGAGCGGCTCGGGGCGTTTCGGTTTCGAGCTGGGCAAGCACTTTTATGCCGGTGTTTCCGGCTACGGCTACAAGGAAAAGACTAACGATCCCGGGCCTGATGACCGTTCCGTAGCGGTATCCGGTCTCGAGGTGTTCGATATCACCCGGGGCGGGGGTTCCGTCAGCCTGCACAACAGTTTCAAGATCATGGAGGGCTTTGCCCAGGTGTACGGCAACCAGGGAAAGCACGTCATAACGCGCCCGGATACCAATGCGATTACCTTCCGCTCCACCGATAAGATACATGGCGGCAAGCTGCAGGAGACCCTGAAGCCCTTCGACGGCAGCCGAATTACCGGGGGGGCGGAGTACAAGCGCTACGGAGGCGAGATAGACGGCGGCAGCAAGCTGATGGACGAGGAGTTCGTTACTGAGAAGTCCGGCTACGGACTGGCGGAGCAGAAGATCTTCAAGGTCCTCATCCTCTCCGGCGGGGCGCGGTATACCAGCAACTCGGAGTACGGCGGCTACACCGCCTATCAGGGCGGGATCATCGTCAATCCCCATGAGAGTACCAAGCTGCATGCCAACGCGGCCAAGGGCTTTACCTTCCCGGGTCTGCGTTATCGTTTCAATCCGGTAGGTCCCTCCATAGATATAAATGCGGACCTTAAACCGGAGACCTCCCTGGTCTATGAGGCAGGGATCGAGCAGACCTTCATCGAAACGCTGGTTTTCGATGTGACGGGGTATAAGATCTATTCCCAGGACAAGATCGTCATCTCCAAGGGCAAATGGACCAATTCGGAGTCGGATATCAACTACAAGGGGGCAGAGGCTACGGTAAAGTACTCTTATAAAAAGACCGCCGGGCTCAACGCGGGTTATTCCTTCATCGATACGGCCTATTACAATCTGGGGCAGAAATACGTGCTCAATTACGTGCCCAAACACAAGGCCCTGGCGGGGGTATGGGTCTACCTGCATCATGTCTATGCGGGCCTCAACGGGGAGTACGTCAGGGACATCTGGCATGATTACACCAACGAGAAGAAACTGGACGATTTCCTGGTGCTCAACGCCAAGCTGGCCTATGATTTTCTGGACCACTTCCAGGCCTTTCTTAATCTCAACAACATCACCGATAAAAAGTATATTACCTACCGGCGCGGCGACACGGCTGCCGGTGGCTACTCCATGCCCGGTTTCAACGTACTGGGGGGCCTGACGGTAACCTTTTAGCACTGTTTATAGATATTTCCTATCACCTCGGGGTCCGCTTGTCGCGGGCCTCTTTTTTTTCCCGGGTATACGACAGCGCTCTGAACGTTTTACAGGGTCGGATCAATCGCCATGGGGGTGTGTTAAAAGAGCAGGGCTGTGATGTCCCGGCGCTTGAGGGCCTCGCGGCGGGGATAGATACCGGCTATGGTACCCTCTTCCATGAGGGCCACGTGGGTGGCCAGCTCGCGCACCAGGAGGTCCCGGTGGGTGGAGAGGATCATCGTGGTTTCCAGGGACTTCAGGGAGGCGATCAGCGCGAGGCTGTTCTCCCGGTCTAGGTTGTTGAGGGGCTCGTCCAGAAGGAGGAGGCGCGGTCCCGAGGCGAGGATGCCCGCCAGGGCGGCCCGCTTCATTTCCCCGGAGGAAAGCTCCAGGGGGCTGGAGCCCTGATACTTTTCCAGGCCGAAACGGGAAAGCCATCGCCGGGCTTCTTCCAGCGCCTCCTCCCCGGAGGCGCCGTCGCGCCGGACGCCGAGCAGCACGTCGTTGAGCACGTCCGGCATGATGAACTGGTATTCCACCTGGCTGAAGAGAAAACCCACGCGCCGTCTTATCTCCGCCATATTGCCGCCCTTCCTTTCCAGACCGGCTATTTCCATGTGGCCGGAACCGTCCAGGAGACCGACGATATGCAGCAGGAGTGTGGTCTTCCCCGAGCCGTTCTTCCCCACCAGGGCCAGCCGCATACCGGCGGGTACCTCCAGGTTGATCTCTCTCAGGCCGGAGCGGCTGTGAGGATAGGTGTAGTTGAGTTGCCTTATGATCAGCATGGTCCCGATTCCCCCTACAAGCCCAGATACAGGGCGAAAGCGAAGGAGCAGGAGAAAAGCAGGGCAGCCCAGTCTGTGGCGCTCCAGGGTATATCCGGGGCATGGGGACGGGGCGGGCCTTCCACCCGCAGTACCAGCGCCGCCTGGGTCAGGTGAAGGGCGTAGAGCTCTTTCAGGATGAGGTTGGAAAAATAATAGCGGGCAACGGTCAGGCGCGAGCGGATATTCAGGTCGAGACGGGCCCTGAGCTGATGAAGGATCAGCGTGTTGTTTTTAATGAACTGTCTTAGAAAACGGACCAGGAGTATCAGGAACAGCCGGGACCTGCCGAAGGGGATGAGCCTCATGAGGACGAGGAGACCTCCGGTGCCTATCCAGGCCCTGCCGCTCATGAGGATGGTGAAAATGATCACCGTCTTTAGAAAGAGGAGCAGCGCGGAGACCGGCGAAGCGGAACCGATGATGAGATCCTGAAAAAAACTGAAGAGGGAAAAGGTGAGGGCAAAGGGTATGATGAACAGGTGACCCTGTGTTATCTGCGACAGCTTTACGGATTGCCGGGAATAGAGGAAAACGCAGGACAAGAGGGGCAGCACCAGCAGCGGGACACGATCCCATCCCGTACATGCCGTGAGAAGGAGAAGGAGAAGGAGCAGCGACAGCCTCAGCGTCGTCAGCATGCCCGGGACTCTATGTAGTTCAGCCCCGGCTCGTCTTCGTATACTTCCATGCGGAATCCCGCCCCTTCCAGCAGAAGGATTATCTCTTCCCGATACGGCAGAAGATCGTGCCGGACCGGAGCGTCCAGGGTGGCGTGAAAATCGTTGAGGGTTTTGGTGTCCGCAAGGTGGAAGATGACGAGCCTCCCTCCGGTTTTCAGGGCCCTCCGAAGGTTGACGAGGGCCTTGCTTTTGTCGTCCACATGGGGGAAAACCGCAAAGAGCAGGGCGGTGTCGTAATGGCCCTCCGGGAAGGGCATCTCCTCCAGGGATGTTGCGTGATAGGTTATATTGGAAAAACGGATGAAATTCGAGCGGGCGGTTTCGATCATTTCAGCAGCGGGGTCCACCGCTGAAATCTCTCCCTTCGGGCCGATGGCCTCCTCTATGAAGGGGAAGAGAACACCGTTGCCGCAGCCCGCGTCGATGATTCTTTCATCCCGCTTCAAGGCTATGCGCGCGAAGACCTTTTTGAGGCTCTGCAGCCGTTCAGAGTCGCGGTTTCCCACGATATCGTCCCAACGGGGAGCCAGATCGTTGAAGTAGCTGGTTTTGGGGTTCACAGGGCGCTGTTGCCTCCCTTTTCCTTCGGGGAGTTCTCGTACAGGTGGAGCTGTCTCTGCCGGAGCAGGGTCGATACGCGGTTGACAGAGAGCGGAGGCACTGTCAGGAGGAGCAGCATGCCGGGAAAGGATTTGATTAAATCAAAAAAGGAGTAAGCCTGGGTTTTCCATCCCGTCATGGGAAGGAGAAGGAGATAAAAGATCAGGAAGAGCAGCCGGTCCGCCGCCAGGGCCGTCAGAACGGTCAGAAAGGCCCTAGGCAGGCTGACGGGTTTCAGACTCCTGTTTCTCCCGTGTGTAAGGAGGGAGATGAGGAGGCAAAAGAGCGCCAGCTGCAGGGCCATCACCGGGGCGATGGGCGGATAAACCGGGGGCATCCCGGTCAATAGCGATGAGATGAGCGGTGTTACAAATCCCAGGAGCAGGGCATTGGTACGGTTCAGGAAGAAAGCGCCCAGCGCCAGGGGGAGATACATGGGCAGGAATACGGAACCCAATCCGATGAGATGAAAAAGCATGGGAAAAACGACCCCCAGAGCGGCGAAGAGGACGGTAAGGGCCATATTG
>CALCJG010000445.1 GCA_937967705.1 uncultured Spirochaetia bacterium | reverse complement strand
ATGAAAAGACCCTGTTATCACTCCCGTCATCAAAACGAAAGCGGTGATATTTTTTGATTTCATGAAAGCCTCCCTGCTGGTGCCAGGACTGGTAATATTTGCGGGCACCTCTGAAATTATTTTGCATTTTTTCCAAAAGGAAAAACTGTTTTCACTGATTGAATTGGCAGAGGTTCCTCATTAAATGCTGCCCCTTCCGTAAAAAAAGGAAGAGAGCTCGTTCCCATTATCACGTCTATGACTCCAGCCCTCCGGCTTTCAGCCGGCAAAGGGCGCATCAGCATGTTTTGCCTTTATGAAAAGGGCCTTCGAATGCCGCCCTATCAGGCGGGATTCGGTGACTTTAAATCCGGCGTTTTCCGCCAGCCTTCGGGCTCTTTCAAGGTTCAATGTCCGCGATGCAGCCGGCGGTTTGCCATAGGTCCTGAAATAGCGGAACATCAATCCAATCTTTTGAAATAGACCCATCCCCTCCATGGTAAAGCTTATGACGATGAGCCCTCCGTTTGTTTTTAGCACCCGCCTGCATTCCGCAAGAGCTTTTTCGGGCTCGGGGATTACATGCAGAAGGTTTATCATGACCATGTAATCAAATCGGGAATTGTCGAAGGAAAGGGAAAAACAGTTCTGTTTTTCCACGGTGATGTTTCTGATGTGCTGCAACCGGTTTGCCGCCGCCTCGATCATTTCATCGGAATAATCAGAGGCGATCAGGCGGCAGCCGCTCGATGCGATTTCCCGGGAATAAAAACCGTTTCCGCATCCGAGTTCCAGCACATCCCCGGACAGGCGCTGTTGCACCAGCGCATCCCGAATGATCTCAATGCTCTTCGTGCCGACGACATATTGGTTGCGCGCATCAAAGTCAGCAGCAAACCGCGACCAGTAGGTTTCGCTTTTTTCCATATTAACGCCCCCCCCCTCTTTTTCTTCAGAACCGCCACAATCCTCCCTGTGCCCTATCGTATTTCCGCCGTGGATGATAAACATTCGGCTGCTGTACACGCCTCACTTGATAAATACCTGCCTTCTCGCGATCGAGCTGATATAGGCGTCCTCAATAAGAGCAAGGCCGGCATCCCTGCACAGTTCGGGATATGCATTATTCCAGTTGTCTTTATTCCTCTGCCCAAAGCATATGAGGGGCAGCCATACCATACCCCAGAGTCCGAATTATGGTTTGCTCCAGTCGATGTAAATGAATTTTCCTCCATGCTTCAATATCCGTGCCGTTTCTTTTATCGCCGCCCGTCTGATTTCGGGGGGCGTCTCATGGATTGCCATGGATGAGATTGCAAGATCGAAGGATCCGTCACTGTAGGGAAGTTCGTCCATGGATATCTTCTCGAAGGACAGTTTGCAACTGAATCGAGGTGCGTACATTCTTGCGTAATCCAGCTGATCATCGGATATGTCAATCCCGGTTATCTCCGAATCGGGATGTGCGGTTTCCGCCAGAGCATAGCTCAGCGCTCCGGGGCCGCAACCGAGATCGAGGGCCTTCATCCCTGCATCCACGGCATAGCACCCGATGCCCCTTCTGTAGAAGTCTTCTCCCATGCCCAGGAGCCTCGCCATGCGCCGGTAGTTGGCTCCGGCGGCCAGCCCCTTGAATTCGTTCCCCTTTTTCCCCTTCTGGGGGTCGTCGCGTACTTTCACTTTTTGCCTCCTTGGCGATTGATCTCGAAGTTGGACCGGTTTCATCCAGCAGATCTCTCCGAAGGACCGGTTTGGCGGGCAGCCTTCCGGCCGAGACCCGTCGGGATCGGGCGTTTATTGCATCATCGCTTCGTGCCCGGCGGGACCATCCAGTTCATTCAATGCCCTTGAAAAGCTTGATATTCCCGAACTTCTAAGGAAACGGCATTCCTTCCGATACGATCTGCACAGTTTTTTTATTTCGCCGCAGGCATTATGGCTCACGCAGTCGATGGGGCAGAAGACGACATCCGCTTTTATGATAATTTTCCCAAGGGTCGGTATGTTTTCCTCTCTGCCCCCGTCGTGGTAAAGGAACGCGCCCCCCCTTCTTTCCACGATTATTCTGCAGTGGGAAATGACCTGAGTCCTGCCGCCCACATACAGTACGGTCTTCCCTTCGAGATGTCTTTTCCCGCAGGTGCAGTGTTCGCACTGTTTGCAGCTGTTTTCTCCTTCATTGTCTGGAACAAGTAAAGCGATATCGTTTTCCATGCACCATACTTCCCGTTTCAGTGTATCGCTCTCTTCCGATAGCGCATGGGTCCGTTTAATGCATTCTTCCGCATCCTTTTCCAGGGTTTTAATTCTGGCTTCCGCCTTTTCGTTTCTGTATTTTTCCATCTCATACATGTTGACAAGCGTGATCAGTTCATCGTGAAGCCTTGCCGCAGTCCCTCCGTTTTTATAAGACTCCATCTCATTTCTGTATCTCTCTATCTCGCCGTTGGCCTGAGCCATCATGTCTCTGTACTGGTTCAATTTACTTAAATCGTGCTCCAGTTCCCTGATGCGACTTCTCTGCTTTCTTTTATCTTCCTCCAGGATTTCGGTTCTGGTCTTCAGATAGTACGTATTTTGTATGTTGCCGATCCTGGAAGCCCCGTTGAGGTGGGAAAGCATGTGAATTTCCCCGAAGGCGTTCATCAGCGTTTCGTCGGTTGATCCAGGATGGGTCATCATGGCCCAGTATGGACCCGTCACATTGCCCTCTTTGAGGGATGAGAGAAATGCGTTCATCAGGCTGTCAGGTTCGGATACGGGCGAATAATTCCTGACGTCTCGGCTGTACTTCTCGTCCAGTGTCTTCTGCACCATGTTGGAGACCCTGTTTCTGTCCTTCATGAGGGCGACAGCCGTTCCGTGAAGCTGGTATGGAGACGGTTTCTGGCGGATGGGATATCCCGCCTTCTTCAATATTGTCGATACCTCATCGAGGGTGAGGCATGTCCCTATGATGGAACAGTGGTAATTGCAGCTTATTTCCCATATTCTTTTTCTTCCGCGGTTTTTCCCTGCAATGCTTTCTGTAGGGACGTTCATTGGCAAACCCCTTGGAGTATTATTTTCTCGGATATAACAGCACAATAGCTCAGGGCATGAATATGTCAAGAAAATATTAGTTATGTCTAACAATTTTATGGCTAAAGAATAAACCGCTGTCCAAGGCCTCCTCTCGGGGGCCAGAGGGGGCCGTGACGGTTGTTGACCTTGACGTTGTCCGGCAAGGAAGGAACCCGTATCGCCCGATCCAGCCGGGCGCGGGCATTCCGGCAAATGGGCCGTCAGGCAAATTATAAACTGGACAAATGCTGATTATGGCGATAATCTGATCCACATGAACGGGACATCGGGCCGCCTGATCCCCATCAAACGCGTCAAAAATTCCGTGCGAGTGAAGGGGGGACCCTTTTATGATTGTCATCAGGGCGGAACGGATCAGTTCTATTATTAGAGAAATCATGGATTGCGAGGTGTGATCATGGAGGAATACCGGGTGGTTTTCTGCACAGTGCCCAGCCGCGATGTGGCGGAGAAGATCGCGGACAAGCTCGTGGGCGACCGGCTGGCCGCCTGTGTCAACATTCTGGGCGGGGTGCGTTCCATATACACCTGGAAGGGAGAGGTCTGCCGGGATGACGAACTCCTCCTCGTCATCAAGTCCCGCGCTGCCCTCTTTGAATCTCTCCGCGCGGCCGTTATCGCCCTGCACCCCTATGAGGTACCGGAGATCATCAGTCTCCCCATCCAGGAGGGGCATGAGCCCTACATGCAGTGGCTCAGGGAGAACACCTCCGCCGATGCGTAGTGTCCGCTTGAAAAAGGGGAAGGAGAAACCGCTCCTGGCCCGTCATCACTGGGTCTTCTCCGGGGCCATAGCCCGGGTTGAAGAGGGCATCGAGGGAGGGGAGATGGTGACCGTGGAGGATTACTCCGGGCGCCGTCTGGGTTGCGGCTATTACAATTCCCGTTCCCAGATACGGGTGCGCATGCTATCCTTCGGGGACGAGGAACCGGATTCCGCCCATCTCCGCCGGCTCATCTCGGAATCCCTTGAGCGGCGCAAAGAAAACCCCCTGCTGCGGGGGACCAACGCCCTGCGCCTCATCCATGCCGAGGGGGACGCGCTCCCGGGGCTGGTGGTGGACGATTACAACGGGCATCTGGTCCTGCAGGTTCTGACCCTGGGCATGGACCGGCTGAGAGACAGGGTGGTGGAGATATTGAAGGAGCTGCGGGACCCAAAGAGCCTCTATGAGCGCAGCGACGGTCCCGGCCGGGAGGTCGAGGGGTTGCCGGAGCGCACCGGAGTCCTGTACGGTTCCGTCCCCGAGGAGATCGAAATCGAGGAGGCGGGCTGTCTCTTTTCAGTGGACGTGCGCAGGGGGCAGAAGACCGGTTTCTTCCTGGATCAGAGGGACAACCGGCACCTGATAGGCTCCCTGGCCGGGGGACGCAGGGTGCTCAACCTCTTCAGCTATACCGGGGGTTTTACCGTGGCCGCCGCCCGGGGAGGAGCCAGGGGTGTCATGTCCGTTGACGCCTCGGCGGATGCCCTGGCCCGGGCCAGAAAAAACTCCAAGATCAACGGTCTGGCGGACCGGTTCGCGGAGAATCTCGAGTATTGCCAGGCGGATGTCTTCGATTATCTGCGGAACGAGAAGATCGAGGCCGATCTGATCATACTGGACCCGCCGGCTTTTGCCAAGTCCCGGGGGAGCGTGGAGCGGGCCTGCGGGGGCTATAAGGATATCAATCGCCTGGCGCTCGCCGGATGTCCCCGAGGGAGCTTTCTGCTCACTTGCTCCTGCTCGCGTTTCGTGGACGGGGACCTGTTTCAGAAGGTGGTCTTCGCTGCGGCGTTGGACGCCGGGCGGCGTGCTTTTCTGGTCCGGCGGACCTTTCAGCCGGCGGACCACCCCGTCAATCTCTATCACCCCGAGGGGGAATATCTCAAGGCCCTGTTGCTTTACGTGGAATGAAGGTTCGTTGGCTCGAGAGCGTCTTGTCGGGTAAATCCTTTGAATCGGAGGTATCTGTATGATTTTTCTGGGAATGCTGGCAGCCCTGCTGCCCCTGGCGCTGGGGATTATTCTAGCGGGAGGGAATCTCCTCTGGTTTTTGGAGCCGGTAAGTCTGCTCGCCGTTGTGCTTTCGCCTCTTCTCTGTGTTGCAGCTGGGGGATTCTGGACTGCCTTCAGGAAGGGGCTGGCCTCGGTCATCGGGCAGGCCCCGTTGATGGAGGAGGGGGATATCGTGGAGGCTCTTCACGTTTTTGATCTCCTCGGTAAAATGACTCTCCTGGCGGGATTTCTCACGGCACTGGCGGGGGCGGTGATGATTCTGCCTCATATGGGAATCCCGGAAAAGACGGGACAGGGGCTGGCCGTGGCGGTAATAGCGCCGGTATACGGGCTGTTCCTTGCCGGCTTCTTCTATCTCCCGGCCAGGAAGCGGCTGGAGATCTTGCTCGGCAATCAGAATAGTAAGGGGGAGTAGTCAGGTATGCCGCCTTTCAAAGTTATCTCCCGCTTTAAGCCCTCCCGGGACCAGGAAAAAGCCGTGAGCGAGCTCGCAGAAGGAGTGGAATCCGGCCTCGGGTTTCAAACCCTGCTGGGGGTTACCGGCTCCGGAAAGACCTTCACGATGGCCAAGGTGGTGGAGCGCCTTCAGAAGAAGACACTGGTGCTTACCCATAACAAAACCCTGGCGGCACAGCTCTTCAGGGAGTTCAGCGAGTTTTTCCCGGAGAATGCCGTGGAGTACTTCGTTTCCTATTATGATTACTATCAGCCGGAGGCCTATGTGGCCTCCTCGGATCTTTATATTGAGAAAGACTCCTCCATCAACGACGAGATCGACCGTCTCCGCCTCAAGGCCACCTCATCCATCCTGGACCGGGAGGACGTGATCGTGGTCTCCTCCGTCTCCTGCATCTACGGGCTGGGCAGCCCCAGGGAGTACGAGGAAATGCAGGTGCGTATCCATCCGGGGGACACCCTGGACCGGGACGGTTTTCTCCGCCGTTTGATAGACATCCAGTACGAGAGAAACGATCTGGCCTTCCAGCGGGGGGTCTTCCGCGTGCGGGGGGATGTAGTGGAGGTCTATCCGGCCTATCTGAAGGACGCCCTGCGGGTGGAATTCTTCGGCGATGAGGTAGAGGCGCTTTACCGGATCGATCCCGTCTCGGGGAAGATACTGGAAAATCTCGCCAGGGCCTATATCTATCCCGCCAAACACTTCGTGACTTCCGCGGATGAGATGAAAGAGACCGTGCGCCTCATCGAGGTGGAGCTTCAGCAGAGGCTGGAAGAGCTGAAGGGGGTCGGCAAGCTCCTGGAGGCCCAGCGCCTGGAGAGCCGCACCCGGTATGACATGGAGATGCTGATGGAGATGGGGTACTGCAACGGGATTGAGAACTATTCCCGCATCATAGCCCGCCGGAAGCCCGGCGAACGGCCCGCCTGTCTCCTGGATTATTTCAAGGGGGATTATCTGATGTTCGTGGACGAGTCCCACGTGACCCTGCCCCAGGTGCGGGGCATGTTCGAGGGGGACCGATCCCGAAAGCAGAACCTGGTGGATTACGGATTCCGCCTTCCCTCGGCCCTGGACAACCGGCCCCTCTACTACAATGAGTTCGAGGGGATGATCGACAGCGTCATCTTCGTATCCGCGACTCCCGCAGACTACGAACTGCAGAAGAGCGCCCGGGTGGTGGAGCAGGTCACCCGGCCCACGGGACTTCTGGACCCGGAGATCGAGGTGCGTCCCGCTAGAACCAGGTGGACGATCTGATAGGGGAAATCAACGCCAGGGCCGCCGCCGGGGAAAGGGTTCTGGTTACGACGCTGACCAAGAAGATGGCGGAGGACCTTGCGGACTACTGCGACGGCGCGGGGATACGGGCCCGTTACCTTCACTCCGAGATCGAGACCATCGAGAGGGTAGAACTGATACGGGACCTTCGGAAGGGGGAGTTCGACTGCCTGATCGGGATCAATCTCCTGAGGGAGGGGCTGGATATCCCCGAGGTCTCTCTCGTAGCCATCCTCGATGCGGACAAGGAGGGATTTCTGCGCTCGGCCCGGTCCCTTATACAAACCGCGGGACGGGCGGCCCGAAACCTCAACGGCCGTGTCATCATGTACGCCGATACCGTCACGAATTCCATGAGAACCGCCCTTGAGGAGACGGCCCGTCGGCGGGAGATCCAGCGAAAGTATAATGAAGAGAATCATATCACCCCCCGCTCCGTTTCCAAGGAGATCAGGGACATACTTGAAAGGGAGTACCACAGCGAGGATGGTTATGCGAGCTATGTGGCGGAATACAAAAGCCGCTACAGGACGACACGGCGAGAGGACATGCAGGGGCTTCTTGATGAGATGCGAAGGGATATGCTGGAGGCGGCGGAGAGGCTGGAATTCGAGAAGGCGGCAGTTCTCAGGGATCAGATGATGGAGATGGAAAAAAAGCTTAAACTATGGAAGAAGAGCCAAACATAAAATATGATCAATAGATATTGAATGGCAATTATATATAATTGTTAATATAATCAATCATTATGTCGCTTTAAAAATAAAAAAATCATCGATTCAACAAAAAAAAGCCCATACGGGCTTTTTTTTGTTGACCCTTTACCCGATATTCGCTATAGTGGTAGTATTAGAACGGTGAAAGCCGTGAATGGTAAGGAGGACCAATCCATGAAAAAGATGATGATAGTACTGATGATGGCCTTGTCCCTGGGTGCCTATTCGCTGATAGGATGCGGCGGTGGCGGCGGAGGAGCGGAAGCAACGGCCCCTTCGGTAGTCAATACAACAGGCGGAAATAACGGACTTCTGGACGGCGGCGCAGGCGTTACCAGCGTTCCCGGTATTGAAGTCGTCAATGGAAAGATCGTGGTCCAGGTGGAAAACGGAACCATCTCCATAAACGGAGACAATCTTACCCTGACCCAGCAGGTGAACGGGGAATGGGTTCTGATCGACGGGATTACCATAACCCTGACGGATCAGGACGGTAATGTGATCAGCGGCTCCGTAATCGTGGATTCCGTAACCGGCGCCATCTCCTTTATCCCTGCGAGCGGACTCGAGGTGGATAAGACCTACACTCTTACGGTAACGGTGGGTGGCGTGGAATATACCGCAACGGTTATCGTTGCTGTCGACGACACTTCCGAAGAGAACTCCATGTTTGCCGGCGTGACGGTTCATCAGGAGTTGGGTACGTATAATGTGTCCGACCTTCTGGTCAACGGAAAGGCCATATTCGGATGGGAGTTCCCTCCCCGGTTCAGGATTGCCCTCTCCAATCTGGAGGAGGGAGCCAGTGTGACCCTTACCTTCTACGGGATTTACAATGTCGAGGCTTATAAGGATCTGGTTTTCTTCCAGAGATGGGAAGGAAGCTTCATCTTCGGTTCTTACAACGTGTCAGCGGGGGATGCCGTAAAGGATTTCCCCTGGTACGGGACGGGTGGGTATAACAATGCTATCGGTGTGAATGAGCAGGATAGCTCCATAGACGGCCCCGATGGATCTCCGGATTACTCCTTCTGGAGAACCTATGCCGAGATGAAGATCACCCTCAACGGGGAGGACATCACGGCAACCTCCGGAGCCAAGGTGGTCATAACAGCCTATTGATAGTGTAACAGACGTTCATAGGGTAAAAAAGGGAAGGGGATGCCGGAAGCATCCCCTTCTTCATTCCTCCCCATCGTTAGCGGGCTGACAGACGCCCAGATAGTGACCGCAGTGGGGACAGACCATGCGCCCGTACAGGTCGCGGTGCTGCAAACCCTCCTTGAAGGCCCCGTAGTTTATGTCGAATTCCATGATCTGAAAGTTCATCTGAACCCGGTTGACCCGGAAGAGGGAGCTGCCGCAGTTGTCGCAGACCGGGGGTTTAAAGCTGATCTGTCCCGAGGAATTGATGGATTTTTCGACCTTCATGGGATCGTATTTCCACATCGCCCGGCCGGCTCAATCCTCGAAGAGGGAAATGACATAGCGTGTGAGTTTGGAGGGATCAGTCCCGATGGGATCAATGGCCTCAAGAAGACCGGCGCTCAGGAAGATGATCTGGGCTATGCGCGCCTTGAAGTGCAGATCGAATTCCTCCTTGTTGATCACGGGCATTTTGGATTTGGCCTGTTTGATGATCTCCTCATACTGCTTCCGGTGATTGTTGAAGAACTCCTGGATGGGAACCATGATCTTTTTGTCTTCCAGTCCATAGAGGATGAGGTTGATGAAGATTTTGATGTTCCGCTGATCCAGCACGAAGCGTTCGATCCCGTAGAGGGTGGAGATGACGGCACGGTCCTTGTCGGTATCCAGCTTGCTGACTATGGATATATGGTCCTGCTGAATCTCCGAGAAGAAATCGCTGATGAGCTCGATGAAGAGGGATTCCTTTGTGGGAAAATAATAGCGCAAGCCGCCCTTGGAGACGCCGGCCTCATCGGCCACGTTCTGCATGGAGATGTAGGAGTAGGCCTCCTTGTCCAGGCAGCGTTTCAGGGCGTCGAGAATGTGCTTTTTCTTGAGTTTTTCTTTATCTTCCTTGTTCATCACTTGTTCATCTGGCCCAAAGTGTAGATCACTAAATGCTGTTTCCGGGAGAATTTGGTCAAGGATTTTTTGGGTTTCCCGCTCCAAATAATGGATTACACTACTGATGCCGGTAAAGGGATGGGGGGATTTTGGCTTGGAATTATTCTCTCGCTATGTTATGGTCAGCGGGATTCCCCAAAAAAGGGCTGTTTGCCGTTGACGCCCTCTGGCGGCAGGAAGGAACGGTAAACTGGGGCATGACAATGGATAATCGGTTGGTATTTCATCTTGACATATATCCTGAGGAGTGTAACCTTTGATCAGGGACTGTCCCAAACTGTAAAGGGATTGTTTCCGGGGTTCAGGTGCTGGTTGCAGCCAGAGATTCCCCAACTCAGAAGGATGCGGATTATCAGAAAATGGCAATAGAAAGGATTGAAACGGATACTCTGATCAGGCTGGTCATTTCGGGCCCTGTTGAAATGCACAGCATCAGGGAATTGCGGGATGCCTTTAACCGGATACATGACGAGCCGGGCAAGGATGTAGAGCTGGATATGGGGGATGTGCAGTATGTCGATTCCAGCGGAATCGGCCAGCTCATCATGCTCTACAAAACACAAAAAGACAAGGACAAGACTCTCAAGATAATCAACCCGACACCCCGGGTGCTCAGTCTTCTGCAGCTGAGTTCGCTGGCGGACATACTGGAATAGGAATTTTTCGCTGGAAATCCCCGTCCGACCGGTGTATGCTGGCGGAAAAGTCCTTCAGGAGGACTGCCATGATAAAGGGGATTCGTGCCGCCCTCCTTTTACTATTAGCCATCGTATTACTGCCGCTTCCCTCCCCGGGGGAACCCGTCAACGGAGTCACTTTTCAATGGTACGGACAGGCCTGTTTCGTCATTAAAACCCGGGAGGGAACGGTCATCGTGACGGATCCCGTTCAAGCCTACGGATAAACGGGACCACGGGGCATCGCTGCCGATATCGTAACCCTCTCACACAATCACGGCGATCATACCGCCTGTAAAATCCTCAGGGGAAAGCCGAAAGTTGTCTGGGGGCTGATGTCCGGCGGCAGAAAATTTCATTCTGTAAAGGAGCGTATCCGGGATGTATTCCTTTACAATATCAAAACTTTTCATGACAGCCAGGGCGGGAAGAAATACGGGCTCAACGCAGTCTTCGTCCTGGAGTTCGACGGCCTGCGTGTGGTACACTGCGGAGATTTGGGCCACACCTTGAACGAGGATCAGATCCGGGAGATAGGGCGCGTGGATGTACTACTCATCCCGGTAGGGGGCAAGTACACGCTGGATGAGAGAGGGGCGGACAAGGTCGTTGAACAGCTGAATCCCCGGAAGGTCATCATTCCCATGCATTACAGAACGGACAGGGCAAAGTTCCTTCCGTCGTCCGTTGAGGATTTTATCCGGGGAAAGGCTTCCGTTATACGGTTGAGATCATCAAGGTTCAACCTGGAAACAGGAGAAACGGCCGGCAAACCCCGGATCGTCGTACTGGAATATCAATAACGAAAAAAACCCGGTTTTTATATTGACTTTTTTCCGGTGCAGGAGGTTTATAACAGCGTGTCCGTTGCGGATTTCAGCAGGAAAGCTGTTCCTCCCGTATATGGACCCCGACAGAAGGGGTTTTCTCCTCTCATGCAGTATATCCTGATCGCGGCATGCAATAATTATGGAAAGGGCCATGGGCCATTAACAATGTGAAAGGGATCTGCTATGTCACAGTTGCGGAAAATTCTGGGTGTTACCCATATCAAACCGTTTCAGAGGTATGTATTGATGAAAGCATATTTTTTCTCGAGGAAGATACAGATTCTCACCTGTGTCATGATCATCACCGCGCCTATCGGTTTTTACTGCTATACCACCAGCAAGAGTCAGGCTGCGGGAGGCGGAAAATACGAAGCGTGCCAGACAGCCCCTGCGGGAATGGTCTGTATTCCCGGTGGAAAATCTTATATAGGACGGAAAGCCTTAAAACCCGAGGAGATGAAGGCCGGTGCGGTAAAGAAATATTCCGAGTGGAACAGCCAGCATTCTAATTATTTAATGGGAAATGACGTGCCGGAATATGCCGTAGAGGTCAGTACCTACTACCTGGACAGGAACGAAGTGACCAATGCGGATTATCAGAAATGCATAGAAGCAGGTGCCTGCAAGCCTTACCGTGCTTATAAGAACCGTCTCTACGACGGTTTCCGGGGGGCCAAACAGCCGGCGGTGCCGATAAGCTGGAAGATGGCTTTCGACTACTGCAAGTGGGCAGGGAAGAGGCTCCCCACCGAGGCGGAATGGGAGAAGGCGGCGCGGGGAGGCGAGAAAAACACCACCTACCCCTGGGGCGAAGGCAAACCCGACTGCAGCAAGGCGAAGTACCGGGGATGTGAGAAAAATGAGATCGACCGGACAAAGGACGTGGGCAGCTATCCTGCCGGTCATTACGGTGTTAACGACATGGCGGGTAACGGCTACGAATGGGTGAATGACTGGGCCAGTGACTGCCGACAGGGGTGTAAAAAACCCTGTCATGGTTGCCTTGGAAAGGATCCCCAGGGGCCCTGCAGCGGTAAATATCCCTGCAAGGGGCACAGCCTGAAGGTGCTTAAGGGAGGCAGCTTCTGGTGGCCGGAAGAGCATATGAGGGCCTATTCCAGGAGGCTGGAAAAGATTGAGAGCGGCGGAAACCGACTCTCCTTCCGATGCGCGACCTCCTCCCCCTATCCCAACACCCTGCCGGGATGGATGATATCGACCCCTCCTCCCGCACTCCCCGATCCCCAGCCTCCCACGGCGGAGGAGCTGAAGATCCTGCATAATCTCGAAGGGGATGTCTTCGACAAGCCTCTCTGCAAGGAGATAGCCTGGTCCAAGGCTGACTGCAAGGACCCTCTGGTCTATGTGACGGGCAACGAGAGTCAGCACTTCCTTTTCCTGCCCTACCTGAAGAACCTGGGAGGCGGTTACATGGGTGTGGCTGCTGACGCCAATTACTCCTTCGTGGCCTGGGCGAGAAGCCGATGGGTATGGCTTTTCGATTATGATATCGTGATTGTACGGCTTCATCATATACTCAAAGCCTTTATCAAGGCCAGCGATAGCCCCGCAAATTTCATCAGCCTCTTCAAACCTGGAAGCATAAAAAAGGGGACGGCGCTGATCGAGAAGGCCTATACGGATAAAAAGGAAAGCAAGCGGATGGTCTTTATCTACAAGTCCTACCGTGAAAAGCTATACAAGCATTATGTCAAAGTATCCCGCAAGGACAAGAGGTATGGTGATTTCGGCTGGTTGCGGAATCCCGAGGCCTACCGTTATGTGCGTCTTCTTTATCAGCAAAACCGCATCGCCATTCTGCAGGCCGATATGCTCAAGGACAAGGGGATGCGTTCGATTGCCGCTTCAGCCAAAGGTTTGGGAACGATCGTAAGGATCTATTATCCCAGCAACGCCGAGGAGATGTGGAAATTCAACGACAATTACAAGAAGAACGTGGCCAGTCTTCCCTTTGACGAGCGCTCTGTAGCCCTTCGGACCATATGGCAGGGGTATTACACACGCTGGGGTGTAAAGACCGTCTGGCAGAAGAAGATGAAGGGAATATACTGGCATTACGTCATTCACGGCGGTCTCGATTATCAGAGAAAAATACTGCTTCCGGATTACAACGATGTGGATGCCTGGAAGGAGGAGCGGCTTAGAACCAAAAACGAGCTCCTCAGCATCATAAATCTTCCCGGTGCTGTTCCCGAGGACCGCCTGGGCTGGGAAGTGAACAAGAAGTGATGAAACAAAAAAAAGCGGCCTGCGGGCCGCTTTCGCGCTTCCGGAGTATCGGCAGATTAAATACCCGTTTCTGACTGATTTGAACCTATTTATGATAAGGAAAATATCTATGAGAAACAAGGTGCTCGTCTTTGCCTGTATGATCTTCCTGCTGATGCCGGCAGGGAAAACCTTTTTGCAGGGGCAGGATCTGCCCGCACCCCTTATCCTTCAGGAGATGACCTGGACGGATGTCAGGGAATATCTGAAGAAGAGCGATATGGTGATCATCCCGATGGGCAGCACGGAGCAGCATGGTCCTCATCTCCCCCTGGGTACCGATTTCTACGAAGCCTTCGAGATCTCCAAGAGGATATCCCGTGAAACCGGTGTTGTCGTCGCTCCGGTACTATTGATTGGTTACAGCGAAATTCACATGGGTTTTCCCGGAACGCTCAGCATAAAACCGCAAACGATGGAGCAGGTGGTCTTTGAGGCGGTTGAAGGACTTATCAAGCACGGGTTCCGGAAAATCATGTTCTTCAACTATCATGGCGGCAACAGCATTGTCCAGAAAAATCTCATCCACAGGATAAACTACAATACCCCGGCCACCGCAGTGGCCCTGGGACTGGGCAGCCCCTTCCGCAGGGATGCCTACAAGGAATTTTTTGACTGGCATGCCGGCGTGGGAGAAACCTCCCTGATGCTCTTCCTGAAACCGGAACTCGTGAGGCTGACGCGGGCCACCAGGCCTGTGATTCAGTTCACAAAGGAAGTCCAGCGGATTAAACTCCTGGCGGAACAGAACCCGGAACTCTATTATATTTGGGAGGATCTCCTTGCGGTTCCGGAAAAGACGGGGAAGGGCGGCTCCACAGCTGAGCTTTCGGACAACGGCGTCCTTTCTTTCAGCGACCCAAAAAAGGCGACCAGGGAGATTGGCAGAGACAGGGTCAGGGCCATGGTGGATTCCACGGTGCGCTTTGTAAAGGCATGGCAAAAAGTACCCTGCTGTAAATAGCTGGAGGCTTGAAGGCGATTATGGAAAAATGGAAAATCCTCGAGGAGAAGGATGTTTTCAAGACCAGGGTCTTTACAATCAAAAACCTCCACTGCTATCATCCGGGTAAAGAGGTGCGCCACGGATTCTACATACTGGAAACCCCTGACTGGATCAACGTCGTCGCGCTGACGGAAGCTGGGGAATTCATCTTCGTGAAGCAGCACCGGATGGGAACGGACGAGCATACTCTTGAGACCCCTGCCGGACTCATCGAAGAGGGTGAGGATCCGTTAGAAGCGGCGGGAAGGGAACTCCTTGAGGAAACGGGATATGAAGCCGGCACCATCAGGCTTATGAAGAGGCTTTCAGCCAATCCAGCTATCATGAACAATCATATCCATTTCTTCTGCGCCACAGGATGCAGGAAGACCAAGAACCAGAAACTTGATCAGGCGGAGGATATAGAAGTGCATCTCTTCAGCCCTGTTGAGGTTCTCCGCATGATGGATTCCGGAGAGATAAACCACTCCGTAATAATTACAGCCCTATGCCTCTATCTGAAAGAGAATCCCCCGGTGATTGGATAGGGGCCATGATTCCGCGCATTGCCGGAGGGATGCTGGCGATCTTCGTTTTGCTGACGGTTACACAGGTCCGATCCGAGGGAAAACCGGATTTTCGCCTGGCTCTGGGGCTCTATTCCAAGCCTGTCGTGCATCGTATCTGGTCCATTGTGATCCTTCGGGAGGGGAATCTCATAACCTAT
>CALCJG010000444.1 GCA_937967705.1 uncultured Spirochaetia bacterium | reverse complement strand
ACGGACAACAACGGCAAGAAGGCGGATTTCCGCAACGTCATCATCATCATGACCTCCAACGCGGGGGCCCGGGAGATCGGCCGGCAGACCATCGGGTTTTCCGGGGAGAGGAGCGTCAACGAGACGGCTCTCTCCGAAGCGGTCAACAGGATATTCTCCCCGGAGTTCCGCAACCGGCTGGATAGCATCGTCTCATTCAACAGCCTCGATGACGGCATCATCCTGCGCATAGTCCGGAAGAACCTTGATCAATTCTCCCTGCAGTTAAAGGAGAAGAACGTGGACCTTCGGGTTTCCGACGAGGCGCATGCCTGGCTGGCCAGGAAGGGTTTTTCCCCGGAATTCGGAGCCCGGGAGATCGCGCGGCTGATTCAGGAAAAGGTGAAAAAGCATTTCGTCGACGAGGTCCTCTTCGGCCGGCTCAAGGAGGGCGGAGTGGCGCGGGTGGAAGTGAAGGACGACGATATCGCCGTTTCTGTCGAAGAAAGGTAACATGCCGATATACAGGCTCGGAAAGGACCCCGTGTTCCCCCCGGTGGAGCTTTCCACCGAAGAAGGGATACTGGCCGTGGGCGGGGATCTCTCTCCGGAAAGACTCATTATAGCCTACAGCCAGGGGATATTCCCCTGGTATTCCCAGGGTGAACCCATCATCTGGTGGTCTCCCGATCCCCGATTCGTTCTCTTCCCCGATGAAATAAAGGTATCCAAGAGCATGCGTCAGGTTCTGCGCCGAAATGTGTTTCGTGTAACCTTTGATCAGGCTTTCAGGGAGGTGATAGCCTCCTGTCAGCGGGTGCAGCGCAGGAAGCAACGGGGGACCTGGATTACCCGGGAGATGCTGGATGCCTACTGTCTTCTCCACGATTGCGGATTTGCCCATTCCGTAGAGGTTTGGCAGGGGGATGACCTGGCGGGCGGGCTTTACGGGGTCTCCCTGGGGCGCTGTTTTTTCGGGGAATCCATGTTCGCCCGGGTAGGCAATGCCTCCAAGGCGGCGCTTATCACCCTGACCATGAGGCTGCGGGAGCGGGGTTTCCTCATCATCGATTCGCAGGTCTACACGGAACACATGGAAAGCATGGGTGCCCGGGAGATCCCCCGGAAAAGGTACCTGGAAATTCTGGAGGAGGGGTTGATGTTTGAATCCCTGGCTGGAAGTTGGGGGAGCCTCCTTGAGTCTGCGGGGGAGGAGGCTTCAGGGAATTGATTCCTGCCCCTTTTTTAACACTGCCGGGGACTTTCCGGTCTGGAGGATTCCGCGGTGCCATCGTCCCGTTATGCGGCGTCCGTCTTTCAGCATCAACATTCCGTTTCCTTCCCTGAGGTCTTCCCTCCACTGGCCGATGAAACGGTCTCCGTTTTTGTAGTAATATGTTCCTTCGCCGGAACGCACTCCTCCATGCCACATGCCCTCGTAGCGGTCACCGTTGGGATAGTAGTAGATGCCCCGGCCTTCCTTGATGCCCCTGTGCCAGGCTCCCTCATAACGCCCTCCGTCGGCATGCCAGTAGACGCTCAGACTGGTCCTTTTGCCCTTCTGCCAGCGGCCTGTATATCGGTCGCCGTTGGCGAAGAAGTAGGTCCCTTCGCCGTTTCGCGCCCCGTCCTTCCACTGGCCGGAATATTTATCCCCGTTGGGGTAGAGGTAAATGCCGATGCCGTGCATCCTGTCTCTCTGCCACTGACCCGAGTAGCTACCACCGCCGGGATAGCGGCAACTGCCCCGGCCATGCCGCAGTCCTCCCTGCCATTGCCCCTCGTAGCGTGATCCGTCCGGGAAGAGGCCGATGCCCGTTCCGTCAGAGCAGTCGCCCTTACGGCAGGTGATCTCCGCTACCGGCGCTCCCGAAACCCCGGGCAGGGGAATAAGGGAAGCGCTGAGGATCAAGATCACAAGGCTACGGGGCAGTATCGGGAACATCCTGATTACCTTGCCTCCGAAAATCCCTTTCGGAACGGGGCATGATCAGAGGGAGTCCACGATGGGCCGGGTCTTCTCCACGCGGAAGTAGACCAGAAACCGCTTCCTGTCCCCGTCCCCGGAGGGATCGGACGTGTTCCGGTGCCGCCGAATGCCGTTGATGCGTTCCTGGTCCTCCTCTTCCCTGACACGCTGGAGGTAGAGGCGTATGCCCCGGGATTTGGAGCCGTCTTCCAGGAAGAGGTAAACCGCCCGGGGGTTGCTCTGAAGGTTCTGATGACTCCGGCGGTCATTCATGATGAAGGCGATGGTCCCCTCCTCGAGGAAGTACGGGCGGCCGTAGACGGCGGCGTTCACCTCTCCCCCGGAATCGGCAGTGCTCAGGATGCCGGTGCCGTTGTTTGTAGATCGGAAGAGCACACGTCTGAACTCCAGTCACGAGTGGATATCT
>CALCJG010000443.1 GCA_937967705.1 uncultured Spirochaetia bacterium | reverse complement strand
GACCACCGAGATCTACACTCTTTCCCTACACGACGCTCTTCCGATCTCTTGAAAATAGGGTTCGAGAAGTGTGAATAAGAATCCCTGAAGAGACTGAGCGCCCTTTGGTGTGAACACAGGGATATGCCGCCGGCAGCAGAGAATCCGTTTAGTACCTGTTGCAGGATAAGGAGGACTCATGAAAAAGGCATTGATCATCATCGTCTCGGCCATCCTGATCGTCGCTGCGGTCATCGGCCTGAGGCTCTACAGCGATTACCGCAAGTTCATGGCCCTGGATGTCATAAAGGTCGACCCGCAGCTTACGGTCTTTCTCGGCGGGGGCGGCAACTCCCTGGTGCTCACCTCGGAGGACGGCCGTCAGGCCCTGGTGGTGGATACCAAGATGCGGGGCGCGACCGGGGAACTCAGGGACGCCGTAAAGGCGGAGGATATCATCATCGTCAATACGCATTTCCATCATGACCACACGGGGGGCAATGCACTGTATGAAAAGGCCAGGATCATCTCCGGGGCCTATGACAGGGGCGCGTGGGCCGAGGCTGCCGGGAAGAACCGCTATCCGGACATCACCCTGAAACCGGGGGAGGAGAAGGAGCTGAAGATCGGCAGTGAGACGGTCCTTCTGCGCAACATGGGGCGGGCCCATACGGCCAACGATATCGTCGCGTATCTGAAGAACCGCAAATTCCTGGCTACGGGGGATCTGGTCTTCCTTGAGGTGCATCCCGCCATTCTCGCAAAAAGCGGGGCCAATGTGGGGCTCTGGGTAAAAGTCCTGGAGGATCTCCCGAAGCGGTATGACATTCAGAAGCTGATGCCGGGACACGGCAGGCTCTCCGACCGTACGGCCCTCACGGTCATGAGGGACTACTTTACCTCCATCCGGGACGCTGTGGGGAACAGTGAAAAGCTCGATGCGCTCCGGAAAAAGTACAGCGGTTACTTTTCCATTACCGGTATTACGGGGTTCGATAAAACCGCGGCGTTCATAGAAAAGGAGAAGAAAGGGGAGGACAGGTAATCCCGGGTCTTTGTTGGCGTACGGGTATGACCTGGAGGTTGGCTGTGAATGCGGTTTTCTGTGTCACCGCGGGGAGGAAACTGCCTTCCCATGCTACTCTGACGTCCCGATCGATTGAAGCGCTTCAATGTCCCGGCGGGCTTCTCCTGAAGGAAAACCTGCCTTCCTGTTAGTAAGTTCATCATCGTTTGTTTTGCTTCCTCTCCGTCAAATTCCCGATGAGAGAAAAAAATTATGTTTGTACTTCCGCTTTTCATGCCTTTATAATATACTCCTAAATGCCGGGAACACCTCAACGGCAGGGAGAGCGTTTAATCGGGATCGTCTATCATGCGTAAAGATCTTTGGATGGGATTTGCAGTGAAGGGATTAGCACGGGCATTTTACTTTCCCATGCAGGTCTTTGCCATGCTTCTTTTATGCCTGTTTATTGTCTCTCCGGCGATGTCGGCGGTACGAACGGTCAGGGTGGGCCTCTACGACAACCCTCCCAAGCTGGAGCGGGGCGATGGCGGCAGGCCCCGGGGCCTGTTCATCGATATCCTGGAGAACATCGCCCGGAAGGAGGGGTGGGATATCCGCTATGTCCCGGGAAGCTGGGAGGAGGGTCTTGAGCGATTGAAAGAGGGCGGCATCGATTTGATGCCCGATGTGGCCTTCTCCGAGGATCGGAGCAGGTATTACGATTTCAACCAGATCCCGGTCCTCAGCTCCTGGCTGCAGGTCTTTGTACGGAAGGGGGTGTCCCTGGATTCGGTTGACGGCCTTCGGGGTAAGACGATAGCGGTTCTGAAAGGTTCGATACAACAGCAGGCCCTGGAGGATATCAGCCGGCGCTTCGGTCTCACGTTCCGGCAGGTGGTTCTGCCCGATTACGATGAGACGATACGGTACGTGGAATCGGGAAAAGCGGATGCTGTGATCGCCGGTCGCTTCTATGGCTATAAAAGGGACAAGGGGGAGAGCCTGGCTCCCACCTCGCTGATATTCATGCCGACGACCCTGCGTTTTGCCGTGCCGAAAGGGCGCAACCGTGATCTCCTGGATGCCATCGACAGGCATCTGACCGCCCTGCAAAACGATCCCCGCTCAGAGTACTACAGCAGTCTCTCCCGCTGGCTCAGTGAAGAGCCCCGCATGTTCGTTCCGCGGCTGGTCCTGGGGGCTGTCGCGGTCAGTATCATCGCCTTCCTTTTCTTCCTGGGGCTGAGTCTCATCCTCAAGCGGCAGGTGCGTAAAAGGACCCGGGAGCTGCACGATAAGAACCAGGCGCTCTCAGACGCGCTTGCAGAATTGAAAGCGGCCCAGAGCGAGGCCATCAAGCGCGAACGCCTCTATGTGATGGGTCAGCTGGCCAGCGGTCTCGCCCATGATTTCAACAATCTGCTGGTCCCCATAATAAGCTACACTGATCTGCTGCTCATGGATGTCCGCAAGTTCGATGAAGGGGGAAAAACGCGGGAGGATCTCATGGCCATAAAGAAGGCCGCGCTGCACGGTGCGGAGATCGTGCGTCACATGAGGCATTTCTACCGCTACAACCGGTCCCCGGAGGCAAGGGAGCGGATTGATCTCAGCACTGTCGTACGGGAGGTCATACTTCTGGCGAAGGCCCGGTGGCAGGGAAGGGGATCG
The DNA here is from genome assembly GCA_937967705.1 of uncultured Spirochaetia bacterium. GTDB lineage: Bacteria > Spirochaetota > UBA4802 > UBA4802 > JAGODF01 > CALCJG01. The sequence goes on along the minus strand of CALCJG010000443.1, from coordinate 2,152 downwards.
TCCGGAGACTCTCCGGTAGAGGTGGTTTTTCATCTCGATGAAGATGCCGGGATAATCGGCAGCCGGTATGAGATTCACGAGATGCTGCTCAACCTGGTGCTCAACGCCGCTGATGCGTTGCCGCAGGGGGGGGTGATCGAGATTTCTACCGAATGCCGGAACGACGAGGTTGCCCTTATTGTGAGGGACAACGGCGAAGGGATGACCGAAGAGGTGAGGGAGAAATGCCTGGAGCCCTTTTATACGACCAAGGACGCCCGGGGCACCGGAATGGGGCTGACCATGGTTCAGAACATCGTAGAGGAGCACGGCGGACGGCTGGAGATTGCAAGCGTTCTGGGCCGGGGGACGAGCGTCGTCATGCGTTTCCCGACGGCTTCACAATGCGGGGGAGATGCGGTCAAAGCCGATGGGTCCGCGGGGTCTGCGATCGTATAAAATTCTTCCCATCAAAAGATATCCGTTTTTCGGATGATCCATTTTCCTCAACTGGAGATGGATACTGATCATCGTCTGAATTCAATAACGGAACCCCATATGAGAAGAGGAAGCATACTTTTTAGACAAATTATGGAGAGAGGATAAGCCATGAACACCGCCCTGATGGTCATCGACGTACAGAAGGACTATTTCCCCGGAGGCCGGATGGAGCTCCATAACAGCCTGGAGGCGAGCCAGGGCATCAAGGGGTTGATAAGCTTCTTTCGTAATCATTCCCTTCCCGTAATCCATATACGGCACATCTCCCTCCGGCCGGGGGCCGCCTTTTTTCTGCCGGATACCCCCGGGGTGGCCTTCCATGAAAACGTGGAACCGGAGGGTGGGGAAAAGGTGATCGTCAAGTATTATCCCAACAGCTTCAGGGGCACGGATCTTCAGGAGCACCTGCAGAAGGAGGGCATACGCCGGCTCGTTATGGCGGGCATGATGACCCACATGTGCGTCGACTCCACGGTTCGCGCCGCCTTCGACCTGGGGTATGAGTGCCTGCTGGCCGGGGACTGCTGTGCCACAAGATCTCTGCGGATCGATGACCGGGACCTGTCCGCAGAAGCGGTGCAAGACGCCTTCCTGGCGGCGCTTAACGGGATCTTCTGCCGGGTCATACGCGGGGAGGATGTGAAGGATTTTCTGACTCTTCCGAACGGTTGACCCGGAATCACTCCTGCTTGTTTAGAACGGCCTGGAGGTCCCCGTCGCGGCTTTCTTACTCCACTTCCTCATCCCCTATCACCCAGGCCGTTTCCGCGAGGAACTCCATTTGAACGAGTTCATCCCGTTCCATCTCGTCAAAGAAGTGCAGGGCGTGGTCCTTGAGGAAGGCGATGCGGAATCTCTCAGTGACCGGGACGGCCTCGATGGTTCTTCCCCCGTCCGCCCGGTCGATGCGGCCATCCCTTCCCTCGGTTATTCGGCCCTTGAAATGGAACCATCCGCCGTACTGATGAAGACTGTCCTCCCGGCGTCCCAGGTGATAGATCTCCGCTTCCTTGCGCCGGTCAATCCCCAGCTCGTCGAGAAGCGTCCTGATCTCTTCCGGGTAGATATTCTCCCGGCCGGCCGAGAAGTTACGGCAGGTCGCGCACTGGCAGACGTAGGGGCTGACGGCTTCCCTCCGCCGGTAAACCTCCCGGGTCCTGTCGTAATCGACGGAGAAGGTCCAGGTCTTGTAACGGACGGTCTTGTTCATGGAAGGCCTCGTCTGAAACGGTTTGGTGCGGGTTTAATCCGGCGCGGCAGGGGAGGAGGGAGACTCCACGCAAACCTTAACTATATTCAATAACTTGGGAAGATAGACGAGAATGCAGAGAAACAGAACGACGAGGGAAGCGGGGAAATGCCAGCCCAGTCCGGCCTGTTTCCCCAGGGCCACCTGGGCCATGCCGTACAAGAGGCTGAGGATGAGTATGTTCATAGAGGCGGCTAGGGCCGCCAGGAATTCCCCCAACATGTTCCAGAAGGGCTCCTGAGCCGCCGCAGGAAGGGCCAGGAGCTTTTCCTTATCCGGGACATTGAGCAGCCACGTATACCTGCGGGTCAGGGCCGTGATGCCGTAGAACAGAACGGTCATCATCAGGGGCAGGAGCAGGAGAAGGATCAGTTCCCAGCCCTTGACGGTCCAGCGGTCGGGCTGGCCGTTGAAACCGAAATG
>CALCJG010000442.1 GCA_937967705.1 uncultured Spirochaetia bacterium | reverse complement strand
GCCCCGGGCCGACATTCTCAAGGTTCAGGAGCAGCTGGAAAACTGTTACAATATCGTCTCCAAGAACTACTCCAGCGGGGCCTACATGTACTGCGCCATGTTCGGCATCTACGAGCTCTATTATCTCTGCGAGCTCTTTACCATACCGCCGGAGGTCATGAAGGCGGTGGAGGCGACCCTGGAGGCCATTTCCGGGGCCGAGTGGAAAACGGCAGCGGAGGGGATCTACAAGTTCCTCAACTGGATCATGGAGATAGAAGTGGACGAAAACGGCGAGGTGATCAAGGGATCCCTGGTCTTTAAGAGCGCCAAACCCGCGAAGGAGGCCTCTTCCGCGTCGTCCAAAGCAAAGGACGTTGCGAAGAATGTCGCCAAGGGTGCGGCTACCTCCGGATTAAGAGGTATCATTTCCCGCATCATCGATAATATTCTCAGGGGCTGAAGAGGTTAATATGAGCGATATAGAAAAATGTTTTTCCGTTGTGATGAAAGTCAACACCGCCGACGGGAGCGGCAGCGGTTTTTACTATAAGAATGATGACATAGTCATCACAAACTATCATGTCGTGGCGGGTTTCCGCAAGGTGGGGCTGGAAACCGGCAAGAAGGAATCCATACCCGCCGATGTGGTTCTTGTCAATCCCCTGATCGACATCGCCATCCTGAAACCCCACAAGATACTGGACATGCCCAAGGTGGATTTTCAGCTGGTGCAGCATCTGAAGAACATGGACAAGGTTTCGGTTCTGGGTTACCCCTACGGCATGCCCTTTACCGTAACGGACGGCATCGTTTCTTCGGTCAAACAGATCCTGGATGGCCAGCCCTATATTCAGACCGATGCGGCCATCAATCCCGGCAACAGCGGGGGGCCGGTGGTCAATCAGAAGGGAGAGATCGTGGGAATCGCCACTTCGAAGTTCAGCGAGGCCGACAACATGGGGTTTGCCCTTCCCATCGACCTGGTGATCCAGGAGCTGGACGCCCTGAAGCAGAACCCCAATTTCACCTATGCCGTGCGCTGTCCCTCCTGCACCTATCCCCTCTATGAGGAGACGGAACACTGCCCCAATTGCGGGATGGAACTTCAGGTGGAGGCCCTCTTCGCTGAGAAGCCCAAATCCGCCGTCGCGGAATTCGTCGAGGCGATCTTCGAGCAGCTGCAAATCGATCCCGTCATTGCCCGCAGGGGATTCGATTTCTGGGAGTTTCATCAGGGGAGCGCTCTGATCCGGTACTTCGTCTATCAGAACAGCTATCTCTTTGCCGTCAGTCCGCTCGTCAAGCTGCCTAAGCAGAATCTGGAGGCGCTCTACACCTATATGCTGAGCAGCACGGTTAAGCCCTTCTACCTGGGGATATCCGACGGGATCGTCTATATCTCCTACCGCATCCACCTTTCCGACCTCGGAAGCAAGCAGCGGAGCGAGATACAGGAGAACCTCGTAAAGCTGGCTATAAAGGCGGATGAACTGGACAACCTCCTGATCGAACAGTACGGCTGTGACTGGGCGGAGGAGTCGAAAAAGGAATAGTCTGTTGCGGGGTAGGAGCACCAGGGGTTTCCATCATATTGTACGAGAAGCCCCGGGTGCCGATCCTCGTTTCCCAATCCCCCTGACATTCTTTGAGGCATTCCTTTAGTGAGAGGGATTGTATCAGGGGGGGAAGTTGGTTTAACTCCTCAAGGGGAGATGGCTCAGGACGGTTCAGTTGCCGACAAGCTCGGGGACGTCGATGTCCTCCCTCATCGGGTCCACACGTCGTATCTCCTTCCAGCGTTCGTAGACCTTCATGCAGTCGGAGCGGATGATGTCCGCCTGGGAACCCTCCAGGCGGGTCCGCTTCAGGTACTCTTCGATCCCGGCGCAGACCATTTCCCTGCGGGTCTCCTCGTCCAGATAACGGGTTTCCTTGAAATTGACCCTTTGGGGAATGGTGACCTCCAGCATGCAGATCCGGATCAGCTTAATGACGCCGGACCTCTCCTTGCCGGTAACCTGGGTGATATAGTGCGTGAATGCGCTCAGGAGCACCTCCTGGTCGTCATAGCCGATGATCTGTGATGTCGGGTCGTCCAGTATCTCCTCCAGGTGAATGTCCTGCTCCTCCTTGATGGCCTTCCTGATGTCCCGCCACCGCTCGTATATGGTCATACAGCAGATCGGAAGAGCACACGTCTGAACTCCAGTCACGAGTGGATATCT
>CALCJG010000441.1 GCA_937967705.1 uncultured Spirochaetia bacterium | reverse complement strand
GTTCCGGTCGCTGCAGAGGATCGCTCGACGGTGTAATAGCTGGCACCGGCTGTGGCATTCCAGCTTACCCGCACGGTCCCGGCATACAATCCGTCCGTAGCCACGACACCGGTCGGTTTGGACGGTGCCTGGGGCGTCGTCCATCCGGAACAGAAATCGCTGTAATCGCTCTCCTGCCCGGCAAGGCTGTGGGCCTTTACCTTAAAGAAGAGAATTCCTTCAGGTGCTGTATAATCGTAGGACGTCGTTGTAATACCGCTGGCTACCTGTGTATAAAGCCCCTGACTGCTGTCGGACATATAGAGGTCATAGGTGTCCGCACCGCTGACGGCACCCCAGGTGACGGTAATCACCGTGGTACTGGCTGCCTGGGAAGCCTCGATAGGTGCAGGAGCTGACAGCCCGTACTGTGCCCATCCCTCGGCTACCGGACTGCTGTAACCGCTTTGGGCCGTCCCCTTGACGGCAACCACCTTGTAGAAATAGTGTGTTCCTACGGAGATGGCCGTATCATCATAGTTCGTCGTCGTCAGCGAGCCGTTGATCAGCTGGGCCGATCCGCCGGCGGTATAAGCCCGGTAAAGCTTATATCCCGTAGCTCCGGTAACGGCATTCCAGGTGATGGTTATCTTGCTGTGATCCGTACCCTGAGTAGCGCTGACATTCTGGGGAACAGGGACGGATTCCCCATCCTCTCCTCTCCTTCCCTGAATGGGATCGCTGAAAGCGCTTTCCCCTGTGGAGTTATAGGCCTTAACGCGGTAATAATAATAGGTGTTTTCCAATAATACTAAATTATATCCAGGACGCGGATTGTCAAAATCATCGACCTTGTTGCCATCCACCAGTTTAAAATTGTAAATGGAGTCGTAATAGAAAGCCGTGGTTGCATCGGGTGTTCCATAAAACATCTCATCAGAACTCAACTCCACACCGATCTGCGCAGGATCCGTGGAACGGTACACGCGGTAATACTCTGCATTGGAAAGCTTACTCCAGCTCACCTTGATTTTATGCTTATAAAAACCTCCCTCACCTACCGTTGCCGTTTTCATGGCCGGAATATCCAGTGCTCCGCTGTTTTGAGCCCACCCCTCGGACCAGTCGCTGACCGGACTCTCCACCTTGCTGGTGAAGGATTGCACTTTATAATAGTAATGCACACCGTATTCTGGATCGGTATCGGTATAGCTTGTTCCCCAGATGCTGGTATCGGTGAGGGATACCCAGGTGGGGCTGTCCGGATGTGTGGCCCGGTATATCTTATACCAGTCCGCGTCGGGATCCTCGTTCCAGGTTATCACAACCTTATTGTTATAGGTTCCCCGGGTGGCCGTCACCCCCGAGGGCGCGCTGAGGCTCGTTACGCCGGAACCGCCTCCACCGGTAATCCGTGTGGAAGGACCAGAAGTACCCGAGGTATTCCCCCCGCCTCCCCCGCCGCCGCAGGCGGTAAAAAGGATCAGGATGAGAAGTCCCAGGGATGAGGTAAGAAAGCGAAATCCTCGCGAAGCATTATAATGATGCATGGAGTACCCTCTCACACAGGAAGTATCGGCATGACAAAAAGTACATAAAATTACTGCACAAATCAAGCAATATATTATAAGACTGACACGTCATTCTGTCAATGGATTAATGCCTATAAATTCGCAATTTTATGCAATTTTTACCCATGAACCATCGTTAACATATACCGCAAGGGCATACAAAGTCCATATTACCCTAGCGGTCCAGCCGGTACAGCCCCAGGGAACGGGCCGTTGCTACCGCCTCATCGTATTCCTGAAGGGTGATGCGCCGACGCAGATCAAAGCATTCCCGGGCCCGGTATTCCGGGCGGTACTGGTCCATCAGATTGACATAGGTGTTCTTCGAGAGATCCGCCAGGAAGGCCAGCACCCGGTCGGTAGCGGCCCGGTTGTTGGGCAGGATCAGATGGCGCACCAGAAGCCCCCGATGGGCCAATCCCTCATCGTCAATATGCAGATCCCCCCGCTGGCGATGCATCTCCCGCAGGGCCGCCATGGCCGCAACGGGGTAATCCTCCGCACCGCTCATCTCCCGGGCCGATTCGGAGTCCATGTACTTGAAATCGGGCATGTAGATGTCTACGATATCCTCCAGGAGCTCCAGTGTCGGAACAGCATCGTATCCCCCGGTGTTGTAAACAAGCGGCAGGCGCAGGCCCCGGGGGACCGCCTCGATAAGGGCCTCGACGATGGCGGGCACCTGATGCGTAGGGGAAACGAGATTGATGTTGTGACACCCCATGTCCTGCAGGCGGAGCATCATCCCGGCCAGTTCCCCGGCGCTCACCTCCTCTCCCCGGCCCTGATGGGAGATGTCGTAGTTTTGACAGAAAATGCAGGCGAGATTGCAGTGAGTGAAGAAGATGGTACCGGAGCCCCTCCGTCCCGAGAGGCAGGCCTCCTCTCCCCGGTGGGGATGGAAGGCGGACACCACGGCTCTGACCCCGGTTTTGCACAGACCGCGTTCACCGGCAATCCGGTCCACACCGCATCCATGGGGACAGAGCCTGCAGTCCGTCAGGATCTCCCTCAGGGACGCGGCCCTATTTTTCAGGAGGCCCTTCTCGTGGAGTTCCAGATAGGAGGGGAGACGCGACATGGGGTTACTGCCGGGCGCCCGCCCGTTTCAGCAGGGCCGCGACCTCCCGGTTGCCCCGGTGTTCGGCCAGGGCCAGGGCCGTTTCGCCCCGGCGGTTGCGCAGATTCAGGGAGGCCCTGGCCTCGATGAGGAGGCGCACGACGGACTTGTGCCCCAGCTCGGAGGCCTCCATCAGCGCCGTTTCCCCCTCCCTGTTCCGCCGGTCCACCTCGGCCCGGTATTGGAGAAGGAGACGCACGATCCCGGCATGCCCCTGATAGGCGGCGTCGATCAGCGCCGTCTCCCCGCTCTTATTGACGGCGTTGACGTCGGCGCCCCGGCTCAGCAGGAGCCGGACGGTGTCCAGATGCCCCTCCTGAACGGCCACCATCAGGGGCGTATAGTGAAAGCAGTCGCGGCCGTTGATCCGGGCGCCGGCCTGCAGGAGGACGCGGACCGCTTCCGCGTGTCCGCTGTAACAGGCGTTCATCAGGGCCGTGCTCCCGTAGCCGTCCCGGGCGTTGACATCGGCTCCGGAGGCCAGCAGCGCCCTGACCCTGTCCACTCTCCCCTGATAGGCGGCCTCCATCAGGGGGGTCCGGCCGGACCTGTCCCGGGCAGCGGTTTTTCCGCCGTTTCGGGAGTATACCTTGGTTTTAGCAAATCCCTGCATTGATGTAGCCCACGATCCATAATTGAAATAAATTATAGATAAACCAAAGAATAAGATTGAGGTACATCTAACAAGAATTGTCTTCATAATCTCAACCTTCTTAAGAATTCAAATAATTTGCATATTTTACAATAACGCCAGACACCCAAACATCGTGCCTAATAGGTATAAACTCCAGAATATTTGCCTATCAAGCTTCTCAAAAACCGTTTCTCTTAACCAGGTGTGCCACCCCATTCTCCCCAATGTAGCTACAGAAAATGATATTATTGATGCAATACCCATGTATGATTTCATCGAAATATCCCTAAACAAACAGATAAAGGATACTTTTTCAGTTAATAAAAGCATCTTTAGGATGAAACTCAGCAACAGGCCAAAAAGTATCCACAATATCGAACATGTCCCGCCTCATTGAAAACGAGAAATTTTTAAGGTAAAAATAAGTGAGTAAATC
>CALCJG010000440.1 GCA_937967705.1 uncultured Spirochaetia bacterium | reverse complement strand
ATGCGCGTCGCAGACGAGCTGATATGGTATCCGCCTTCGGCGGATGGTTTTAGGGTCGGGTTGCAATGGGAATATCATTTCCTTTCCCAACTTCCCCTTCAATTGAACATCGAAATTCTGCAATATGTCAAACAGTATTTGGGAGGGGAGAATTTTCGGTCTATTCTGAAGACGTTATCCGGCTTCCGAAAAGGACGGAGCGGCCGAGGACTGTCCGAGTTCCGCAGGGCGCGGAGACTTTTTGGAGAGCCGGATATTCGACGGCAGGGGGAAAGATATCTTCACGTAAAACAAGGAACCATCTTTTTTAATGAAGGACTCTTTTTTAAGGAGGTGACTTCTGCAAAGGTTCATGACTCAAAACCCTTGTTTGGACTCCTTGGAAAGGCACGAAAAAGTAATGAACCCGTCTGGGGAGACAGCGCTTATCGATCTAAAGAGATCGAGAAAAAGTTGAAGTAGAAAGGATTTACCAGCAAGATTCACGAAAAAGGATATAGTGGCAAACCGCTTACAGACCGTCAAAAGACGAATAAAGCGAGGAAATCACGGATCAGGGCACGTGTAGAACATATCTTTGGAAACATTCACTGGCTCAAAGGGAATTACATGCGCTGTATTGGCATTGATCGAATTACCGAGGCGGTTGGAATGATCAATCTGGCTTATGACATGAAGCGATATTGCCGATATGCATGAGCCCATTGGTTTGCAGTGTTTGTAATACATGAGCATTGCAGATCAGTGAGCGTAAAAGAGTTTACCGGCTTTCCCGTGAAACCCTCGCCACCCCGATGTAGTTAGGCAAGGAGCCTGTCGTGAACTCGCTGTTGAATGTCAGAGCCCCGGTTGTCCCGTCAACATTCAGCACGGTTACCTTATTGGCAGTAGGATGGGACACGTACAGCCATTGCCCCGAAGGGTTGAACGCGGCCATACAAGGAGTGGCTGTAAGCGTATACGAACTTACATTCATGAGCTGACCCGTCGTCTGGTCGATACGCCATACCTCTATATTTACGCCACTGATCGTGTAGAGGAATTTACCGTTCGGATGGATATATGTTCCATAGTTTGAGCCCGGTACTATTGTATATTGAACAACATTGTTGTAATCAATATCTGCGCCGCCGCTGATTACCGGGATCATCCATAAATGAGTGTAACTATTGTTAGTACCATAAATGTATTGGCCCGAAGGGTGTATGGCAACCCTCTCCGGAGGAGGCTCTGACCACCCGACCCAGGCTGGACCGCTCGTTACAAGACCGTCCTCTGATAGGCAATAGGCATAATACCCATTTCCCGATACGGTGAACACGTAAAAGTATTTACCGCTCGGGTGGAATATCGGGCTTCCCGGCCAGTTTCCCGTACCGGTAGCGGAAACCTGGGTGAGCATGCCGGTGGTCTGGTCAACAGAATCAAGAAAGACCGTTGTATCAGAACCATTTACAATCGTATGCCATTTTCCGTTGGGACTGAAAAAATGAGTGCCTTCAATGTAAATCCCGAAACTGTTGGACCCTCTGGTAATGTTCGCAAACAGTTGAGGATTGATCAGGGTGCCGTCGTCTTCCGCCATATACACCGCGTAAAAACTAGTCAACTGGACGTATACGAATTTGTTATTAGGATGTATTTTTAAAAACATTGAGTTCGGTGTTCCCGCAGCTGGAAGCGCGGTTGTCTCCCAGAGCATGACGTTGCCATCCAAGTCGACTTCAAGGCGAGAGACCGTATTGTCAGAATCGTTTACGACATAAAGGAAGGTGTGTTCATCCCAGGTATCCCTCATGCAGCCCAGGTTTAAAACGAACAGGAAGAGGACCAGTATCTTTTTCATAACAGAACTCTCCGCAGATATGTATGTATTGAAATCCGGGTTAATCCGTCGGTTTGAATATTCTTCACTGCAATGCCTGCCTGCTAAAAATCCCGTTTATAGACTTGATGGAACTGATCAATGCCGTCATTCAGCACTGTTATTCATATTTTTCCTATAACACTGTTTCAGCAAGCAGCTTGGTGGTACATTGTATTTCGACATTGAGGGAATTGCTGCCTCTTCTCGTCAAAAGGTATCGAGATTATATGCCTATTATTAAGAAATACATCCTTGCGGAAGAGACTCCTCTTCTGACCAAAAATCCTATTAAAGGGGTCTTATAATATACCTCCTTTAAAAAGCACAGGAACCCCCTTCCTGGAAAATCACTCCCTGTCCTTTTACAAAACGATACAAAAGATGCAGTAAAATTTCAACATTTTTTAATACTAAAATGCTAAAAAACTATGACCAGAATACTCTTTCCGTGGGTCGGAAATATTCTCTGAAAGCTGGAAATCCCGCCTCTGAGTGTTCCAGGCCTTTTCTACCTGGCTGCCGCAGGTAACTGCAGCAAGGATGGCAGAACCTCAATCGGGGCATCGCTCGGGATCGGCGTTATAACTACACTCCATCCTCCCCTCCAGGCCGGACATCTTACGTATTCCTCCGCTTCAAACCCTCAGCCCCTCCAATGCCACTCCAATGGAGATCCCGGAAAGGCGGGGGATTTTCGGCCGAAAACCCCGACAGGTATTCTTTTGCAATAAAGATTCCCCTCTCCCACACGTATAAAAAGAGGGATCACAATGTTTTCACATTGCAACCCGACCCTTAAACCATCCGCCGCAGGCGGATACCAATCGCCCATCTGTTTGAGGCGAGCTCCGCAGAGCGGACGAGCCGAAGTTATGAGCGCCAGCCCCTCCGGCGACTGAGGAGGGCGCAGGGAGGTGCAGGAGGGGTTTTCGCCAAAAAAACCCCTCCTGCAAACCTGGTTCCTCGGCAGGAACAAATTCTCCCCCGGCAGGGGACAAGCCCCCGGGACGGCGCTGTACTATCCAAAAAGTACCAACTATTTCCGTACTTCTGATATTATAAACTTGACAAATCGCCGGGGGTCCGCAAGCCTTTCAGGGACGGAAAACCGATTACCGCACGGACAGGCCGCGGCGGTCGACCGGCAGACTCACAATAAACAGAAAGCCATTCCCCGGGGGAAACCCCGCATCTGGATATCATATAAACGGGCTGCCGGCGGGCCCGGGAAAGGAGTTCCCTATGTTTAAGCGGCGTAAAAAACTGATAGACAGGCGGTTCCAGCTCAAAACCACCTTCTCCATCATAAGCATATCCATTCTGGCCTTCCTGGTGATCATCGCCCTGATCAGCATACGGACGGCCAAAAACAACCGGGACATCTCCAAGACGATCTTCGACCTCAATCAGGCCATAGAGGTGGAAAGCAACATCGTCGGCGCCTTCATAGATTATTCCAAACACATACAGAGCCCCGACCTGGTTCTGGCCACCCGAAAGATATCGGACGATCATACCCGGAGCATCGGCGTCATGCGCCAGTACGTCGATCTCCTGAAGAGCTTTACCGAGCAGAACCTCCAACTGATCATCATCATCACCGTCATCGTCCTCCTCTGGGGCATCTTCCTCTACTTCTACCTGGTGCGGCTCACCCACAGGATATCCGGCCCCCTCTTCGTCATCTCCCGCCACATGGCGGACATCATAGAAGGCCGGGACCCCCAGTTCCGAGACCTGCGGGACAAGGACGAGTTCAAGGAGTTCTACGACCGTTTCCGCCAGATGGCGGACAAGATCAGGGAATACAAAGACAGGGGCTGAGATGTTCCGCCTCCCCACCCTCCTGTTCCTCCTGGCCGTCCTGGCCCCGCCGGCGCTTCTCCCGGCCGCCGAGGGCCCGCAGCACGGCCCTATCTTCCGGCTCTTCTACGCCCCTTACGGCACAGGCACCCTGGCGGTACCCTACAGCTACACAGCCGGGAGCACAACCCGCTATGAACGCCGGGACTCCTCCAATGAGAACGACAAGAAGGCCCACAAGACCGCCAACGGTTACCGCGTCTCGACGGGATATTATTACGACTTCCTCCAGTGCGAGGCGGCCTTTCTGGATTCCAACATAAAGCGCCAGGCTATACGGGAGCGCACGGGAGGCGTGGAAACGGAAACCCCGTTGAGCGGCACGGTGCGGTACGGGGAGTTCCGGGGAGGATTGCGCTTTTCCAACCCCGGCGACACCTCCTATCACTGGCTCTACGCCGGGGTCAAACGGGTGGTCTACCGCTCCGACTACAACGACACCCGGGCTACAGGCCTGGGATACCTCCTGGGCTACAACGGTTTCCTGAGCTGGGCCCAGTCCAGCCCCATCGAATTCGT
>CALCJG010000439.1 GCA_937967705.1 uncultured Spirochaetia bacterium | reverse complement strand
GTGGACAATCATGTCTATCTAACCGGACCCGCCGTAGAGGTTTTCAGCGGGGAATGGCCGGAAGAATAGTTATCCTCTCATTCCCTCCCGTCAGGGGAGAAGTATAATGGCCTGGGCCACCCCCAGAACGTAGAGGACCGCCGTTCTCTGCGGCCCTTCATAAATAAAGAAGGTATCGGCGATGTACTTGTGGGGCCCCAGGACTTTTTCAATTCTCTCCTTGGGCATCCCTACACCCAGAACGCCCTCAGCTTTGGGACTGATTGGGGAATTCAAATCCATGCGAACCACCATACCGCTGTCAAGGCAGAGTTTAATATCCAGGCTTTTATAATACCATATCTCGTTTCCCGCCGAATCCGTAATCTTTATAGAGGGTTTCCCCCAGGTTTTGAGGACAAATTTCAGGCTGTCCCCTACCCTGACGCCCGCAACGGCCATATACTTTTTCTCGGCGCTTTTCGGCAGGGGGGTTTCAGTCATTTCCGAAAGATATCTGGCCCAGGACGAACTGGAATCATAACTCTTGAAATATTCCGCCGCCAGACCCCGGGCTTTCTGACTTTCTCCCTCATAATGCATTAGCAGCGCGAGATTCAGTATGGGAGTATATTCCCCGTGAACATACTCCGGATTCAACTGCTGCATTTTTTTTACATACTCCTTCATCTGATCCAGCCTAGCCTTGATCTTGGGATCTTTCTCCGCTTTACCCAGTGCACTCGTAAACATCACATCGAGACGCACTGCCATTCCCTGCAGGATTGCCTTTGCTCTGGCTGTATCCCCGGTCAGGTATAGAGCCAGGGCATAATTGGACATATGGGAAAGCGCCGGGGTGATACTTACGGCTTTATACGTCAGTTCCAGTCCCATCTTTTCCTCGGCTGGATTGTTGGAGTAACAGAGCAGTACACCGTAATTGGAAAGGAAAGAAGAATCCATGGCCCGCTGATACACCCTTTCATAGGCTTCCATAGCCTTGAAATAATACTCCTGGTTGCCGGGAATCACCTTCTTCACACCGCGCCGGGTCAGCTCGTCTTTCAAAACCATGGAGTCCCTGAAGGAGGGCATATCAATCACGGCTCTCAGCTTCTGGGCCTGCGGAGAAACCGTGGAAAGCCAGAGTTTATGCAACGCCACGGCATACGCCTTCTGGAGATGAAGGTTTTCCGGAAGTTTTTTCAAAGAATTCTCGAGCGACTTGACGCATTCCCGGAGATGCCTGCCTGTCTGAATATCCGTAAAGGTCTGTTCCATCCGGAAAGCCCATTCATGCAGGCTCTGACCCTGATGTTTGAGTTTCGATAATCTCTCATGGGGCGAGGGATGGCTGTCCAGATAAGAGTTGGCCCCGCACTTCCTGCGGGCCAGACAGTCCTGCCTCATCAAGTTGAGCAGGTTGAGCATCTGAATCATGTACCGGGGTTCATAACCCGCCCTCTGCAGGTACAGATATCCCGTATAATCCGCATCCAGCTCGTTCTTCTGGGTATACTTGATCATGTCGATGCTGATATCCCGGGCCCCTGTTCCCGCATAGGACCATTCCTTCTTAATCGAAAAAAACATATGCCGGTTGTAGTAATGGGCCAGCTCATGGGCCAGGATGGGGGCGATATGCCGCTCCCGATACCAGCCGATACCGCGTTTTTTTCCAGCCGATCCGTCCAACGCCATCTCCTTCAGGCATTCCTGTTCCAGAATCATCAGGATCCCCCGGTTTATGAAGAACTGCCCTCCCGGGAATGCTGCAGCGTTGAAGGTATTGTCGGAGACCACACAGTAGTTCAGATTAAAGGGGGGATTCCCGGAGGCAATGATCAGTCTTCGGAAGGCCGATTCAATCGGGCCGCGCCACACCCCGGAATCGACACAACCGCCCCGGCTCTTTACATATCTCTCAAAATGCACTGCACTTCGCCGTTGCAGGTGATCCCAAAGCTCACTGTCTTCCATGGATCCCTGGGCCCAAGCCCATGGCATCAGAACCCAGATAAAGAGAACGGTGACTTGCATTATACGGACAAATCTTCTCATGGCATCCCTCCCTTCAGCAAAGCGCATGGCAGCGGCCCTCGCATATGGATATGCATCTTACCGGCTCGCCATCGGGTACACATTTTCGTATGGAAAGCATCAGTAATATCATACCGAACTTATGAAAAAAAGTAAAGAGGAAAGCGGAGACCGGGCGGCAGGAATTTAATCCTTTTTTGCGGAGAGGGATTTGGCAATTTCCTTGATGAGGACATCCAGCTTGAACGGCTTGGGGAAATACAGATCGATTACATTCTTGTAGGTTTTCAGATCGTCCAGCATCCAGCCGGTCAAAAGCACGGTGATTAGCCTTTCATCCTGCTCCTTCGCCCTGGCGGCAAGCTCCAGACCGGTAATACCCTCGATGCCGTAATCGGTGATCAGGAGATCGAAACGATTGTTCTTCACTTCCGTCAGGGCGTCCAGCCCGTTCTCAAAGAGCGTCACCCGGTTACCCATGCTGCTGAAGATTTCATAGAGTATGTTTTTCAAATCCTTGTCATCCTCAACGATGAGAATCCTCAAATCCCTCAAGCGGAAATTCACCTTTTCCATGTCATGAGTTTTTTTCTCCACAACCATTCCAGGAGGCATGATGACCTGTATGGCATAGGTGTCAGGAGATTCTTCCTCAATGATCTTCACGTTGATTTTCTCAGCTATTCTTCTGAGATCGAGTTCCTGATAGAAGGGATTGGCGATGTATTCCCCCTCATCTCCCCCTTCCCTGTCCGTGGTGGACGTGATGGTGATTACAGGCGATCCGTTCTCCTTCAGAACAATGCTGAGATTTCCGCTCTTACTGATATTGTTGGATACACGGAATATCACCGAAAGAAGCAGTTCCCGCAATAGCCGCATGTTCGTGTTGATGACCACCTTCGAGAAGTAGCGCTTGTCAATTCGTATCATGCGCCTCTTTTCCTTGGATTCCACCTTGAACTGAATCTTGGCAAATTCGATCGCATCCTCCACGATGTCGATCAGACTCTCTTCATAGAATTCATCGATTCGGTATCCCTCCCCCATGAAGTCTTCTATGCGCCGAATCTGTTTGACCCCCTCAATGGCGGTCCGCTCAATGGACTTGAGACCGTCTACGATGAAATCCTTTTCCGTTACCTGAAGAAGCATCTGGGATCGGCTCATGATGATGCTGATGAGATTGTTGAAAGAATGAAGAAGCCCCTTGGTGATATCTCCGATAATCTGTATTCTGCTGTTTGCACTCGCGCGGTTTTCCAACCGCCGTATCTTGGTGATATCCTCGAAGATCATCTCAATCACATCGACCTTCTTATCCCCTCCCAGAGGATAGATGATGACGTTCATCCATTTCTCCTCCTCGTTGCGGGCCTTTACCCGCACATCTCCAATGCGCTTGAAGGATATCTTGTTTTCCAGAATCTCCAGAATAGCCTTGCGTATGCGGCTGAAATCATAATGTGAAACGGATTTGTACAGATACCGCCTGTTCTTAAGGAGTTCCTCCACGGTATAGCCCAGGAAACCTTTCAGGGAATCGCTTACCTTCAGAATCTGTCCCTGTCTGTTGAAGCGCATCATGGGATTGGGGGAAAACTCGTAGATGCGGGAAACCCCCGTCACATCGTCTTCCATGACGATATCCGCAGCCCGGTCAAAGGATTGTATCCGCTCATTGACGATTTTGAGAAAGACCAGAATGGCATCCACCCTTTCTCTTTGAAAGATGGGGAAAAGGTATATTTCCACGGGAATGCTGTTGCCATCGGAATCTTTCATGACGGCAAAACACTGACGCTCCTGCCCCTTTAGGGCCCGGAGATAGGATACTGCAATCCTGCGCCGGTATTCGGGGAAAAAGGGGTGAGTCAGATCGAGGGAGAGATGACCCTCCTCCTGATCGAAGAGACGGGAAAACTCTTTATTGCGGCTGATCAACTGCCCCTGCAAATCAATGACACAGACAGGAAACTTGACCAAATCGAAGACGCTGAATAAAGAATTCACGGGAGAGTTTCGGGACTCCCCCGCAGGTATCTCATGCTTTTTATGTTCCATGAATATCAGATCAATGAACGACGTTTTGGGTGTCCCCATGAGAGCCGCTCACGGCCCTCACAGGGACATTGAAAAGGACCCCCCTATATTAATCAATGATTAATATAAAGTGCGAAAATTAAAAATGGTCTTTTTCCCCTTAACGATATTGATCTTATGGTTGGTAGTTCTCTCGACCCTGTTGCTCTTGTCGATGAACTTTATGGTTATGTCATACTGCCCCGGCGGAAGGAAGATACGGCTCAATTGCAGATTGGCGGGCAGCGTATGCCAGCAGCGCAAGTCCGGTTTGATCTGAGAGATCAACGCGGCACCCGTTCCGGCACCTACAGCAGTGCCGATTAGACCTGCGAAGCTGCCAAGCTGTTTGACCTGCTCTGCAGCCTTTTTAGCTGCATATCCGGCGGCGATGGAAGCGGCCACCTTGACGGCAATTCCCGCCGCTGTCTTGGCGACGATGGTATTGTACTTCTCATCCAGCGTCCTGACGGCCGTTGACTCGATATCCTCGAGCTTAACGGTCCTGCCCACATCCTTTCCATTGACGTTGATCACAAGATGATCGATCCTGTTGGATCTTTTCTGAAAACGGGGTATGGGGTTCTCGGCCTTATTGAGGGCAAAAAGAACCGCAGAGATCGTTACCCCCTCCTTTGCAGGCATTCCGGACAGGGCAACCCTGATACCGGCTTCCATGGCCTTGTCGGCGAGCAGAGGTCCCCGGGACACTTTAACGGCGCTCAAACCTGCATGATAGATCATGACAAGTTCTCCGGCATCTTTCGGCAGATTATCCTTTTTCCCGAAACGGGAACGCCATTTCCGGTAATCCTCGTCATCACCCAGCTGCTTGGCAAGTCTCTGAAGATCCCGATAGACCATTCTCAGCTTGGGATTGAGTTCGTAGATCGGAAGA
>CALCJG010000438.1 GCA_937967705.1 uncultured Spirochaetia bacterium | reverse complement strand
CCAACCAGGAAGCCCTCACCACCATCAAGAGCAGGTAATCAGAAAAGGGCCACATCCTCCAGGGAGCTCATAACGGCCCCGCCATCCGGGTTTATGACGGTGCTTCGATTCATACTTTCAACCAGCTCGGGGTAATCCGTGTTGAAATGGAGCCCGCGGCTCTCCTTCCTCGATATGGCGCTCTTGATGATCAGCTGGGCTATAGTGGCGATGTTCCTCAACTCGATGAGCTGTGAGGAAACCGTGCTCCGCTTGTAGTAATCCTGTATCTCCTCACTCAGCAGGTTAATTCTCCTGAAGGCCCTCTGCAGCCGCAGATTGGTTCTGACGATCCCCACGTAATCCCACATGAGGCGCTTGACGTCCTCCTTGTTGTGCTGGATCAGGATCCACTCCTCCAAGTCGAAGGTTCCCTCCTTGTTCCAGCCGGGGAACTCATGGATAATGATCTCCTTCCCCTTCTCCCGGAGATAGGTCTCCACGTGCAGATAGGCCCTGTGGGAAAAGACGATCCCCTCCAGGAGGGAATTGCTCGCCAGCCTGTTGGCCCCGTGAACCCCCGTGCAGGCCGCCTCACCGGAAACGTAGAGATTTCCTATGGACGTTCTGCCGTGGAGATCGGATACTATCCCGCCGCAGAGATAATGGGCGGCGGGCACGACGGGAATGGGCTCCCGGGAGATATCGATACCCTCCTCCAGGCAATGGGCATAAATATGGGGAAACCGCCTTTCCAGGAAATCCCTCCCCTTGAAGCTTATGTCCAGGAACACGCATTTGTCCCCCAGCCTCTTGAGCTCCCGGTCTATGGCCCGCGCCACGATGTCCCGCGGAGCCAGGTCCTTCATGGGATGTACCCCCTCCATGAAATGTTCCCCCCTGCTGTTGAGCAGAATGGCGCCCTCGCCCCGCACCGCCTCGCTGATGAGGAAGGACCGACCCTCCTGTTTTTCCGTATAAAGCGCCGTGGGATGGAACTGAATGAACTCCATGTCGGCAATCAGCGCCCCCGCCCGGCTGGCCATGGCAATCCCGTCCCCTGTGGCGATGTCAGGGTTGGTGGTATGGAGATAGACATGCCCCACTCCGCCGGAGGCCAGCATGGTGATCTTTGCGTTGAAGAGATGCACGACGCCAGTGGCATTCTCCAGAATATAAGCCCCGTAGCAGGTGGTTTTCTGATTCTTCGATATCTTGTTAGGGTGGGTGAATCGCAGTTGATGCTCCGTGAGGAGATCCACGGCAGTATGATCCTCAAAAATCCTTATATTCTCTAGGGAAGCGATCTTGTTCAGCAGGGCCCTCTCCACCTCCGCGCCGGTCAGATCCCTGGCGTGGACGATTCGGTTCTGGGAATGCCCGCCCTCACGGCCCAGATCCAGGATTTCCCGCCCCTCCTGGTCGGTTCTGGTGGAAAACCGCGTGCCCCAGTCCATGAGTTCCCGTATTCTCTCGGGACCATCCCGCACGAGCAGATCCACGGCCTTTTCACGGCAGAGTCCTGCACCCGCCTTGAGGGTGTCGCTGATGTGGAATTCCGCCCTGTCCCCTTCGGCAATAACCGAGGCTATGCCGCCCTGGGCATAGTTGGTGTTGGAATCGGAATCCTTTTTTTTGGTAACGATATAGACCGTCCCCATCCGGGAGGCCTTGATGGCAAATGTAAGCCCGGCGATACCGCTGCCAATGACCAAAAAATCCGAATAATATCTTTTAGAGTCCATCGTCTACCTGCTACCGGTACCTCTGTGAGATCGCACGTATCAATCACATTTCGATGCATCCCGGGGGTAAAGTCAACGTTTATTTAATCCCGCCAGCGTCTGATAACTTCTCCAGACCGTATCCCTGAGCTGATCGAGTGTCATCTTTTTAAGATCGGCAATATATTGGTAGGTATGGGTCACATACTCCGGCCGGTTGGGTTTCCCCCTCAGAGGCACCGGAGTCAGGAAAGGAGCGTCCGTCTCGATCAGCATCCTGTCCGCCGGTGTATAGGCGGCGGAATCGTGCAGTTCTACAGCATTCTTATAGGTCACATTACCAGCAAAGGAGAGATAGAAACCCAGATCAAGAACCCTCGCCGCTGCAGCGCCGTCTCCTGAGAAGCAGTGCATGATCCCCTTTCTGATCCCGGCCTCTTTCAGTATCTGAAGAGTCTCCTCCAAGGCATCCCGGGAATGTACGATGAGGGGGAGATCCCATCGTTTTGCGAGTTCAATCTGAAAATGAAAGGATTCCCTCTGCATCTCCCTCGGCTGATGCATACGGTAATAATCGAGCCCGCACTCGCCGATGCCGAAGAGCAGATCGGCCTCCGGCGACTTCATGACCTCCTCGACATAATCATCCATCTTCCCCAGTTCGATGGCAGTAGCACGGGAGGAGGGATGTATCCCGAGGGTGAATCGAATCCCCCTGTCCCTGTGTCTCCGGGCAAAATCCCGGGAACCCTCAAAGCCCTCGACATCGATGGAAACCTGCACGGCTCCGGCAATCCCCGCAACATCCAGGCCATTCAGAAGATCCTCTTCCCGGCATCCCTTCTTTTCCAGACAGAGATCAAAATGTGCATGCGAATCAACAAACATTACCATCCCCCCTTTATGCCTTTATGGACTTCATCTCGCACCGGCTTTAATCATAATCGCGCCTGTTTCTAGATGAAGGCTGAACCCAGTATCTCAAATTAATCCCCTTTCTGACCAGATATTTTCTTGATTTTATTACCGAAACAGGTATGATTGATCGTCCTAAAATAAGATCAGGGGTAATGCAGATGCAGGATGTGACCTTCGAAATAGGGAAAAGCTTTAAAATTGAAAACTTCAAAAAGAGCTTTAAGCTGACCTGGCTTTACGTGGGGATAGGGCTGTTTGTCTTCATTCTCTTCAGCCTCCTCACCATGGCGGTACCCCAGCAGAGTTTCTTCTATTACTTTATTCAGAACATCGGCTCCTTCCTGCTCTTTACAGCACTCCTGATGGCCTACTCAGGGGTTTATCGTATCACCAAATACCCGGAAGGGTCCCTGAAGGTGACGAGGACTTCCATAAAGATGACCGCCAAGAGATTCCATTACATTCTCGGTTTCTCCCTGGCAACCATAGTCTTTCTTATTCTCGTGGTTTTCATCGAAGTGGGAATATCCGCCCTCTCCTACATCCCCTATGCAGGTCCCGCGCTGATGGGTATACTGACCATACCCTTCTTCCTGGTCAACCTGTTCTGTATCCTTCTGGCGATCTGTATCTTTGCCGTTGTCCCTCCTCTCGTGGGGGAGGCGGAAACCGCCAAGGATCTCCTGACCGAACTGAAAGTTGTCATTCAGGAGAAATGGCTCAACGTCATCATCTACCTGATATTTTCGCTTTCCGTACTCATATTGAGCCTGCTGATCATTTTCTATCTGCTGAAACATGCCATCGGCATTACCAAGGCTCTTCAGTGGAAGATAAGCGCCGCCTACCCCGATATCGCCAGGGCCCTGATATCGGAATCCTATTTTACCGATCTGATCAACAGGATAACCCCTCGGCCCGAAGCGGCAGCTAATCTTAAGGCTTACAGTTCGCTCTTTGACTTCGTAAGCCTGCTGCGGTATCTCATTACCGTGTCCTATCTGGCCGTGTTCTCCTTCATTATCTCCTTCCCGCTGGCGGCCTATTTCAACCTCTCCTCCTTCTTCTTTAAAAGTATATGGACGAAGGAGCAGAAGAGCGGAGATTGATTTCGGCACGATCGGGATTTTTTCGTCTCAAGGAATGATCTCCGTTCCGATACCAGCATCGGTAAAGATTTCCAGGAGCACCGCGTGCTCCACCCGGCCGTCGATGATGTGCGTCTTGTGCACCCCTCCACCGACCGCCTCTAGGCAGCAATTGACCTTGGGTATCATCCCTCCCGTGATCTCCTTACGGTTGATCAGCTCACCGATCTCCCCTTTGCGAAGCGTCGATGCCAGCTCTCCTCCGATCTTGACCCCCTCCACATCAGTAAGAAGTATCAGCTTCTCTGCCTTGATGGCCTCGGCAATCTTCCCAGCGGCAATGTCGGCATTGATGTTGTAGGTAAGCCCGTTTTCATCATATCCGATAGGGGCGATAACCGGGATAAATTTCTCCCTGTCCAGGGCCTCTATGATCTTCGGCTTAACGGTCTTCACCGTTCCCACGAGCCCTATGTCCATCTGTTTTCCCTCGCTGTGATGGTACATCTTTTCGGCTACCAGGAGGCCGCCGTCCTTCCCGCTCAGTCCAACGGCTCGGCCGCCTACCATGTTGATATTGTTGACGATCTCCTTGTTGACCTTCCCAACAAGCACCATCTCCACAACCTCCATTGTGGCGTTGTCCGTTACGCGCATCCCCCCTACGAACTCACTTTCGACACCCAGCTGTTTAAGAAGATTCCCTATCTGTGGCCCCCCACCGTGAACAATTACGGGATTGATCCCCACATACTTCAGCAGCACCATATCCAGCGCAAAGGATCTTTTGATATCCTCGT
Source organism: uncultured Spirochaetia bacterium (assembly GCA_937967705.1). GTDB lineage: Bacteria > Spirochaetota > UBA4802 > UBA4802 > JAGODF01 > CALCJG01. Next base: position 435 of record CALCJG010000438.1, on the reverse strand, counting down.
CCACCATGGCATGTCCGCCGTATTTAATAACGAAGGTCTGCCCGTAAAATTCCCTTATATAGGGAAAGGATTCGATCAGGGTGTTTACTTTATCCATATATCTTTTCATAAAGCACCGTCCTCAACAGATCATGGTTTCATTTCCGGCTCATAAGACTGCCACTATCCCATTTTTTCAAGATTTATTTCCAGACCCCTTTTGTAATTTTACCAGTCCCTGCAACTCTAAAGGAAAATGACAGATAAACGACATTATTTATTGGCATCTTCCCTGTTGGACAAGAATACTCTTGACATTCCCTGTTAATGTGTCCGATAAATACAAATCTCCATCTTTTAAACCATCGCGGGGAGTCTATTGATGCCAAGAAAGACCGTACAAGCCGAAAGGAGACAGCAGATATTGGAAGCCCTTTATAAATGCCTCCTGAAGAA
>CALCJG010000437.1 GCA_937967705.1 uncultured Spirochaetia bacterium | reverse complement strand
GAATCCGCTTGACGGGGGAGGTCATGATGACTATATTATGACCGAATAGTCGGTCATAATAAATCGTGAGAGATCAATGAGTCCCAAGATTGTAGACGTCGAGGAAAAGAAGAAGGGAATTATTCAGGCTGCCATCGGTATCATTGCCCGGAGGGGGCTTGCCCAGACCAAAATGGAGGATATCGCCCAGGCGGCAGAGATCGGCAAGGGAACCCTCTATGAATATTTCAAGTCCAAAGATGAGATCTTTCAGGGAGCCTTTTACAGGGTGATGGCCCTTTTCAGCGCGGAATCCATTCGGGAGCTTTCAGAGGTAAAGAGCGCGCGGGAGGAGATCGAGGAGGTGTTCAGCCTGATGGGCCGCATTCATCTCTCGGATATACCTTTTGAGCACTATCAGATTTTCATCGATTTCTGGATGGAGATGATAAAATCGGAGGAGGAGGGGCGTCCCAGACTCTTCGACTTCCATTCCTATTACTGCGAATACAGGGTGTATCTCGTGAAAATACTGCAAAAGGGCATGGACCGGGGGGAATTTGAAAGAGTGGATGCTCCCCAGGTGGCCTCGTCCCTTATGGCGTTTTTTGACGGGGCCCTTCTCCAGTGGATGATGGACCGGGAGAATTACCGGTTTATGGAAACGCTGGAAGCCTTCAGCCGCCTCTTCCTCAGGGGGATACTGGCGCCGCAGGGAGGGGATAATAAATGAGGAGCGAAGGGGTCGTTATTCTCCTGGCGTGGAGGAATGTCTGGAGGAACAAGCGCCGAACCATACTCACCTTTCTGACGATCATGATCGGGTGCGCCATGATCATTCTGCTTAACGCCATCAGCTATGGGGGACACGAACAGATGATAGAGGACGCTGTGTCCCTGAACGCCGGGCATATTCAGATCCATGAAAAGGGTTTTTGGGACAACCGGTCGCTGGATTATGCCATGCATTTTGATCCTTCCTTTCTGCAGACTCTTCGCAGTGACCGGCGGGTGACAGGTGTGAGCGTCCGGGTTCAGGCCGATGCCCTTCTCTCCTTTGAAGGAAACACGGCCGGGGTGGTGGTGCAGGCTGTCGATCCGGATGAGGAGGTCAAGGTCACGGATCTTTACAGAAAGATCAGGCCGGGGGGACGCTTCCTCTCCCGGGAGGATCGGCTGACCATGGTGCTGGGGGAGACCCTTGCGGAAAATCTGGGGGCCGGCGTGGGAAGCACCATCTCCCTGATCTCCCAGGGATTTGACGGCTCCATAGCCGCGGAGAAGCTGCGGGTCGTGGGACTTTTCAATTCCGGGAATCCGGAATACGATCAGTCACTCGTGCTGATGCCGCTGAGGCAGGGGAAGACGACCTTTTCGATGGGGGAGTATATCAACTCCTATACCCTGAAACTGGCCTCTCCCGGGCTGATGGAGGATGTGCGGGATTCCCTGCGAAAGCGTCTGGGGGCAGGGAGTTGGGAGGTCCTGGGATGGGATGAGCTTATGCCGGAACTGGTGCAGTTCATCGTGATGGATGAGGTGAGCGGGTATATCTTCGATTTCATTCTCTTCATGATTGTGGCCTTCGGGGTCCTCAACACCATACAGATGTCTGTTTACGAGCGTATACGGGAGATGGGCATCATGCTCTCTATCGGAACACGGCCTGGGCAGGTTGTGGCCATGGTGCTCTGCGAATCCTTTTTTATCACTCTTCTGGGGATCGTTTTCGGCATTGCCCTGGGTGTTCTGACGAGTTACTATTTCGAGGTCAATCCCCTGAACTACTCCGAGTATTCCAGGGAGATCGCGGTCTGGGGAGTCTCCACTGTGGTCTATCCGGCCCGGACAACGCTGCTGAACGTTGCGTCCACGGGGCTCATCACCCTGCTGCTTTCGATGCTGTTCTCCTATTTCCCGGCCAGAAAGGCCTCCAGGCTCAATCCCGTTGAGGCGGTGCGCCATCTATGACAAGAACGACGTACAACAGGAAGAATGTGAAGCGATGATACTGATTAAATTGAGCTGGAGGAATCTCTGGAGGCACCGAAGGCGGTCTCTGGTGGTCATTACCTCCGTGTCGCTGGGCATCTTCGCGATGATACTCTCCATGGCCTTCATCAACGGTATGAACGAACAGATGGTGGAAAACACCATCAGCACATCCCTGGGACATGTCGCCATCCACGGTTTCGGTTACCAGAAGAACATGAAGCTTCAGAATTCCTTCAGCCCCGGCAGGGATATCAGCGATGCCCTTGAAGGTGACAGGGACGTTCTCGGATATGCGCCCAGGGTCAAGGTCAAGGGGATGATCCGTTCCAGTGAGTCCTCCCGGGGCGTGATCGTGGTGGGAATCGATCCCGGGCGGGAGAGAAAGATATCGCGGATTGACGAATACACGTCCCGCGATGAGGGGAGCGGTTTCCTCGACGATCCCTCGGCGGATGAGGTGCTCATCTCCCGTGTGCTGGCGAAAAAGCTGGATCTTGTCGTCGGGGACAAACTGGTCCTGATGATTCAGGACCGGGAGAATCAGATCGTGGGAGTGGGGATGACGGTCAGGGGGGTCTTTCAGACACCCATAGAGACCTTCGACAAATTTGTGGTCTTTGCCGGTCTTCATAAGCTTCAGGAAATCACTGGTCTGGGTGATCGGCTGTCGGAGTATACGATACTGGTGAAGGACCGCAATGCGGTCGACCGGATCAGGGATGATCTGATCGGGCGTATAGGCAGAAAGGGACTGGAGGTCCTTTCCTGGAAGGATATGGCCCCCAATCTCGTGAGCGCCATCAAACTCTTCGACAGCATGATGTACATCTTTTTCGGGATCATCTTTCTGACGGTTGTCTTCTCCATCGCCAATACCCTGATCATGGCCATTATGGAGCGGTTCCACGAACTGGGGGTGATGAAATCCATCGGCACGAGGCCCTCCTGGATATTCCTGCTGATCATGCTGGAGGCTCTGCAACTGGGTTTCGTGGGGCTGATGCTGGGTGTTGCCGCGGGCTGGGTCACGGCGGGTATCCTTAATATAACGGGCATAGATCTCTCCTTTTACAAGGAATCGATGCGCGTATGGGGTACGGGCAGCCTGATCTATCCCACGATCAAGAGTATGGATATTCTGGTAGCCTCATTAATCGTTCTCATGACCACGGTACTGGCTGCTCTTTATCCGGCGACCAGGGCGGCACGGATCAAACCGCTGGAGGCGCTCAATTATCTGTAACGGAAATATCCCTGGTAAATGCATCCTTTCTTGACAAATAGCAGGGGCCTGCGGTATATGGGACTCCTGAAAAGCCCTTTCTTGGGGATGGGAGGAGGGGGATTATCATTCATGAGTGGAGGTTTCATGATGGGAAGAACGTGCAAGTCGGTCATGGTTTCCGCCTGTACGCTGGCATTTCTCTTGATTCAATTGGCTGCTGGCAAGACGGCCTCGGCCCTGACCGGCAGGGAAGTTGTCGAGAAGTCGGAGAACGCGGTGCGGGCCAATTCCATGGTGAGCGTTTATAAGATTACTGTCAAGACCCGCCGCTGGACACGGACCATGGAGCTGAAGTATTATGAATATCGCCACAGGCGGACCTCCTTTTCGGAGATATCCTCCCCCAAGAAGGATGCAGGGAACCGGTTTCTTCTCATCAAGGACAATATGTGGCATTATGTTCCCAAACTGCAGCAGACTATCAAGATATCCCCTTCCATGATGCTCAATTCCTGGATGGGTTCCGATTTTACGAACGACGATATCGTGAAGGAATCCAGCATAATCAACGATTATAGCCACAAGCTCCTGGGCGAGCAGACGGCAGAGGGGCAGGCTTGCCTTGTCGTGGAACTGAAGCCGAAACCCGGGGCCGCCGTTGTCTGGGGCAAGATTATCTACTTCGCCCGGAAGAGCGATTTTCTTCCTGTGATGCAGGAATTCTACAACGAGCATAATGTGAAAAAAAAGGTTATGACCTGCAGCGATTTCAGAAAACTGGGAGGGAGAATCATCCCCACCCTTTACAAGATGCAGTCTGTCGGCAAGCCCGACCGTTACACCCTGATGAAGATTGAGAAGATCAATTTCAACGTCAACATTCCTTCGAGGATCTTCAGCAAGCAGAACCTGGAGAGGAAGTGATGGATTGCATCATAATTCTCGTTGCGATATTGTGAGGTGAAGGCGTTGGGTGATCTCAAAATTCTGATACTCCTGGCCTGGAGAAATGTCTGGAGGAACCGGCGGCGAACTCTCCTGACTGTACTGACCATCGTGGTGGGATGCGCCATGATCATATTCAACAACGCCCTCTTCCACGGGGGCACGGAGAAGATGATCGAAGATGCGGTTACACTCAACACCGGATATCTGCAGATCCATCAGAAGGGATACTGGGAAAACCGCACAATCGACCGGGCCTTCATTCCCGGGGAGGAACTCCTGACGGAGCTGAATCGGCTGAAGGGGGAGCGGAGAATTACCGGCTACAGCTTCAGGATTTGCTCGGAAGCCCTGCTGTCCCGCGGGGGCGCTACCTTCGGGGCCGTGTTGCAGAGTATCGAACCCGGTCGGGACCGGGGAATCACGTCCCTGCAGAAGAGAGTTCTTCCGGGGGGAAGGGAGCTTCGGGAGGAGGACGGGCTGCAGGTTCTGATCGGGGAAAGCCTTGCCAGGAATCTCCGGGCCGCCCCGGGGGACGAGATTTCGATGCTGTCCCAGGCTTTTGACGGATCCATGGCTGCCGAGAGGCTGGTTGTTGCGGGTATATTCCGAAGCGGGAATCCCCAGTACGACCGGGCTTATGTTCTCATGCCCTACCGACAGGCGGCCGCCAGCTTTTCCCTGGGCGATTACGTTCACGCAGTGGTGATAGGGCTTCCTCAGTCTTCGGAGGCGATCAATGTCGAGCAACGGCTCAGGGGCATGGCAGAGGGGGCGGGACTGGAGATACTGGACTGGAACCGGCTGATCCCGGAAATCGTGCAGTTCGTCGTGATGGACATATCGGTGGGGTATGTTTTCGACATCATCCTCTTCGTTGTCGTTGCGTTCGGCGTCCTCAACACCATTCAGATGTCCGTATTGGAGCGGACGAAGGAATTCGGTGTCATGCTTTCCATAGGCACCTCTCCCGGAAAGGTTTTTTCCATGGTTATGATGGAGGCCCTTCTGATATCCCTGGCGGGGATTCTCATCGGTGCCGCGCTGGGAAGTGCCGCGAGCTATTACGTGAAGCTGCACCCCTTCGACTATTCACGCTGGGCAGAGGAGTTTGCCGTCTGGGGCGTACTGACCACGGTCTATCCCGCCCGAATGACGCTGATGAACCTCTTCATGACCTCGGGGATCACCTTCCTGCTGATTGCGGCGTTTACCTGCATACCTGCCCTGAGGGCGTCCAGGCTCAGGCCGGTGGAGGCTATGAGACATCTTTGACTTGGTGTGACGGGATTGAGTCTGACGGAGTTATTAATAGGGGAGATATGATCAAGTGAAAATATTCCTGATGATCTGCTGGCGCAATCTCTGGCGCCACAAACGGCGGTCTCTTGTGGTGATATCATCCGTGGCGCTGGGTATCTTCGCCATGCTTATCTCCTTAGGGATCTTAAACGGGGTGATGACTCAGATGGTGGATAACACCATCAGTACCTCCCTGGGACACATCTCCCTGCAAAAAAAGGGCTTTCGGGACAACATGCGGCTGGAGTACAGCTTTATGCCGGATGAGACCGTGAAGAAGGCCCTCGGCGGGGAGAAGATACGCATACGGGCCTTCGCTCCCCGGGTGAAGGTTCAGGGGATGATCCGATCCAGCGAGGCCTCCCGGAGCGTCCTGGTCGTGGGGGTGGACCCCGAACGGGAAAGGAGGGTATCGCGCATATCCCATTACACCGTTAAAGAGGGAGGCAGTTCCTATCTCACTTCCCCGGGCAGCAGCGAGATCCTGATCTCCCGGTCCATGGCAGAGAAGCTGGATCTGGTTCCGGGGGATCGTCTGGTCCTGATGATTCAGGACCGCCGGGGACAGATCGTTGGTTCCGGGATGATCGTGAAGGGGATATTCCAGAGTCCGGTGGACATGATGGACCGCTTTGTGGTTTTCGTGGGGTTGGAACGGCTTCAGGAGATTACGGGTCTGCAGGGAAAGATATCGGAGATCAACGCGGTCCTTTATAACCGGGAAGATGTGCCGAAGGTAAAGAGTCATTTGCTCGCCGTGATGGGGGACAGCTCCCTGACGGTTCTTTCCTGGATGGATATGGCGCCGTTTCTGGTGAGTTCCATCCGGATCGTGGATGTCATGATGTATGTTAGTTTCGCCATCATCTTCATCACAATCATATTTTCTATCGCCAATACGCTGATCATGGCCATCATGGAAAGGTTTCATGAAATCGGCGTGATGAAATCCATCGGAACTAAGCCCTCCTGGATATTCTTCATGATCCTCTTCGAGGCTCTGAACCTGGGAGTGCTGGGGCTCGCGGCGGGGATTGCGGCCGGACTGTTCGGTACCGCCCTTATGAATGTTACCGGCCTCGATCTCTCTTTCGGCAGTGAATCCCTCCGGGTGATCGGAAGCGGCAGTGTCATTTACCCGGCGGTCAAGGGGCTGGATATCCTTATGGCGGGGCTTATCGTCCTCGTAACAACAGTGGCCGCGGCCCTGTTACCGGCCAGGAAAGCGGCACGCATCAATCCGCTGAACGCCCTTACTTACATTTAGGAGGAACGGGATGAACATCATCGAAATACAGGGACTGACGAAGGACTATGTCAACAACGGGTTTTCCGTTCCCGCCGTGCGCGGTATAAACGTCCAGGTGGGTGCCGGTGAGTTTACGGCCATCGCCGTTCCGTCGGGTTCCGGGAAGACCACGCTGCTCAACATCATCGGCGGTCTGGACAGGCCGACTGCCGGGCTCGTGCGGGTGGGGGGGAGCGATCTATCGGGGATGGATGCCCGCCAGCTCTCGGATCTCCGGCTGCGGAAAATCGGGTTCATCTTTCAGGCCTATAACCTGATCCCGGTCCTCTCCGCAGTGGAGAACGTGGAATACGTACTTCTCCTGCAGGGGGTCAGCCGCGTGGAGCGTCGGCGCAGGTCGGAGGCCATTCTGCGCGAGGTGGGTCTGGAGAAGGAGATCAACCGGCTCCCCCGGGAGATGTCCGGCGGGCAGCAGCAGAGGGTTGCCGTGGCCCGGGCCATTGTGTCCGAACCGGATATCGTTCTGGCGGATGAGCCTACGGCCAACCTGGACCAGAAGACGGGGGAGAGCCTTTTGGACCTGATGCATGGATTAAACCGAAGCAAGGGCATCACCTTCCTCTTTTCCACCCATGATCCCATGGTGATGGAGCGGGCGGACCGCCTGATCAACCTGAAGGACGGCCGTATACTCAGCGATGAGGTGCGCGGCAAGAAGAGGGCAGGGACGAAAACGGCTAAGCAGGCAAAGACGACCAAGGCTTCCCGCGGGAAAACGGCCGGCCGCAGGTAAAGGGCCTTTGCCAGCAGGGATACTACCCCGGAGGATTTTTGCAGATTTCATGAGGAGCATTTTAAATTGGCACGGGGCCGGAATGGCCTTCATACTGCTTATTTCACTCCTTTCATCATCGGCATCACGGGCTCAGGAACCCCCAGCCGCCGGGGAGGGGGATGGTGTCGTGGCTCCCGCCCCTGGAGAGGGTATGCCGGGAAAGGAGGGAGAGGAGGACCTCCTGAAGGAGGACCGGAAGCTTTTTACCTTCCGGGGGCAGGTGAAGAATCTCTCCTCCTGGTACCGGACGGACGCATACAGCCTCAACGGGGAGAAGAAGGACCTGGCCGCCAATCTGACCCGGCTGCGGCTCTCCCCAGAACTGAATTATGAAGACCGGCTTGCCGTCAATATGGATTATGACAACGAGGTCATATTCTCCAACTATTTGCCGGGTGCGGAGTTTGACGGCCTCTGGAGATATTCCCAGTACAACGATCTGATGCATCTTTCCTGGGAGCCTCACAGGGACAGCAACCCCTATTACCGTACGAAGATATACCGGGCTTATGCCAAGCTCGTCGTGAGCAGGCTGACGGTGACCCTGGGGAGACAGCAGATACGCTTCGGAAGCGGTCGTCTTTGGAATCCCCTGGACATTCTCAATCCCGTCTCTCCCACGGCCCTTGAAGGCAGTGGAGAGCAGAAGGGGACCGACGCCCTGAGGGCGGAGTACTATTTTACCCCGACGACGGAGCTGGCCCTGGTCTACGACCAGAAACGGCTGGAGGATGACGGTACGCCGTCCTCATTGAAAAAGAAAAACGGTAACTTCATCGGCAGATTCAAGACCACCGCGGGCAGAACGGAGATGGCTGCTCTGGGGGGCCGTGTCTCCCGGCGCAGGATCGGCGGGGCGGACATCTCCGGTATACTCCTGGACGGGACGATTCGCGGGAGCGTGATTCATTCCAGCCCGGAGGATCAGGAGGAGCAGGGCCCCCCCTTCACCCAGGCCAGCGCGGGATACGAGTATAATTTCCGCAGCGGTCTTTATATCCTCGTGGAATATTTTTACAATCAGAACGGCATCAATTTCAATGAAAAGCTGAGGAACGCATTCCTCTATCAGCAGGTGTTCGGTGTGGATGAGAGTAATTACTATATCCTCTCGAATCAGTTCCTCACTTATAACCGGCACTATGCAGGGGTGGCGCTGGGCTATGACATCACCCCCCTTATGCGGGGTGAGTTGTTTACGATCTATGACTTTGAGGGGAGAGGCGTCTTTCTCGCTCCTGCATGGAAGTACAACATCTATCAGAATATGGACATCACACTGAGCGTGATGAAGGCCTGCCTCCTGGAGAAGGAAGCCCGGTACGCCTCGGATTTCGAATATCTGAAAAAATATCCCCTCCTCTTCGGTTCCCTGGTCTGGTACTTCTGATTGGAAGTCGGGAGCGATGGCCGATGTTTATGATGTCCAAACGAAAAAAAGTTTTCTTCCTCATGCTCCTCTTCTTGCTGACAGGGGGGATGGCGATGACCGGCATCCTGAACTGTCATGTCCGGCACACCGCAGCCCCTTTTATCCATAAGGACTGCCGCGGGATCCCCCCGATGCAGACTGCACTCATCCTGGGGGCCATGGTCTACCGGCAGGGGAGGCTTTCACCCGTCCTGCAGGACCGCATGTCGGCGGGACTGGAGCTCTACAGGAAGGGGCTGGTGAAGAAGTTGCTCCTGAGCGGCGATCACGGCAGCCGTTATTATGACGAGGTCAACGGCATGAAGCGCTTTCTGCTGGCCCGGGGCGTGCGGGCGGAAGACATCTTCCTGGACCATGCAGGCTTCCGGACCCTGGATTCCGTGATTCGAGCCCAGGAGGTGTTTCAGGTGCGGGACCTGGTCATCGTGACACAGGCGTATCATCTCCCCCGGGCCGTCTATACCGCCCGGAAGCGGGGTCTCCGGGCGTACGGCTATGTTGCGGACCGGAGGGAATATCTCGGGATAAGAAAATACCGCCTGAGGGAATATTTTGCCGCGGTTGTGGCCTTCCTGGACCTGATGCTGGGGAGAGACCCGAAGTTTTTGGGAAAGGTAATACCCATCACCGGTGACGGACGTAAGAGCTGGGACTGAGCGGGACTCTTCACTTTTTGAGGAGTCTCTCGAATTCCTCCGGGGGGATGGGACGGGAGAAATGATATCCCTGGAAATAATCGCACTCCTTCTCCAGCAGGAAGGAGAGCTGCTCCTTCTTCTCCACACCCTCCGCTATGACCTTGAACCCCAGGTTGTGGGCCAGCTCGATGATGGTGGTGGCAATGGTGGTGGACATCCTGTCGCCAGGAAGGTCGTCCACGAAGGACTTGTCGATCTTCAGCGTGTCGATGGGATAGACCCGGAGTTTGGACAGGGAGGAATACCCCGTGCCGAAATCGTCAATGGAAACGGCGACCCCCATGTCGTGGAGCCTGTAGAGCTTCTGTATGCTGTCCTCCTCGTTCTGCATGATTCCGCTTTCAGTGATCTCCAGTTCCAGCCAGACAGGGGCGAGGCCCGTTTGTTCCAGGATGCTGGTAATGTCCTCCAGGAGGTCCGGCTGCCGGAACTGGAAGGGAGAGAGGTTTACCGCCACGCGCATGGGAGGGTAGCCCATCTCCTGCCAGCGGCGGTTCTGCTGGCAGGCGTTCCTCAAGACCAGACGGCCGATCTCCTTTATAAGGCCGCTCTTCTCGGCGATGGGAATGAATTCTGAGGGACTGATGGCGTTTCCGTTCTCCTGGGAATTCCAGCGGACCAGCGCCTCCATCCCGATGATCCCCCCGGTCCGGTTAAACTGAGGCTGATAATAGGTGCAGAAATTATCATTTCCCAGGGAGGCGTGCATCTGCTTTTCCAGCATTACACGGCGGATCATCTGTTTGTTGAGCAAGGCGTCGTAATAGTAAATGGAATTCCCGCCCTGCTCCTTGGCGGTGTACATGGCCGTCTCGGCATAGTTCATCAGGGTGTCGGGATCATTGGCATCATGGGGATAGAGGCAAATCCCTATGTTGGGAGAAACGTCGATGCTGTTGCCCTCGATGACGAAGGGTTTGGCGAAAATGCCCAGGGTCTTCTTGGCGATTTTGTCGATGTTGTCAATGAGGTGATGCCGGTCGGGAAAGGTCACTCCCGAAAGTAGGACCATGAACTTGACTCCCTCGATACGGGCCACCACATCCTTCTTGAAGAAAACGTCTCTCAGCATGGAGGCGATTCGCTGCAGTATCTCATCCCCGATGACCTGGCCGTAAATGTCGTTGATATGTTTGAAACGATCCATGGAGATGCACATGATTCCGAAATGCCGGGAGTTGATGATTTCCAGGTCGACCCGTATCTTGAACATGTCGCGGTTGGGGAGGCCCGTCAGGTGATCATAGAATGTGAGCTTGAAGAGCTGTTCCTCCTGCTCCCTGTCCCTGGTGATGTCCACGATGACCATGTCTATGATGCCCTCCAGGGGATAGGCCTTTGCCGTGATCTGTGTCCAGAAGGTTCTGTTCTTCCTTGAAATGAACTGAACCTGACGGGCGTCCAGTTCCCCCTTTCTTCGTATCCCATCCAGAAACTCGTCCCTCTCCTTCTGGGAGACGAATCGCTCCAGGATGTTCTCTCCGATCAGATCATAGAGGGATTTGTATCCGAACAGGTTAAAGGCCTTCTCGTTGGCCATGAGTACCAGCCCCCGGTCCAGGTCCAGGGTGAGCATGCCCACGAGGGCGGATTCGTACAGGGACCTGTATTTTGAGGCACTGTATCGGAGGGCTCTCTCTGCCTCCTTTTGAGGGGTGATGTCGCGGATGATGCCGCAGAAACCCGCGATGGGGCCGGATTTGCACCGCCTGGTGTCCAGGGAGGCGCTTATGTACCTTTTTTTACCGTCGGGACGCAGTATTTCGATGTCCACCAGGTTCCCCCGTGATGAGGATTTCAGCGCCTTCAGAAAGGCTTCCTCGACGGATTCCCGGCTCTGTTCGCTCACGTACCTGTTGTAATGGAGGCCTGTTATCTGAGTGCGAGGTCTCCCGAGTATCCGGCAGAAGGAATCGTTGCAGAATTCCAGGAGTCCCAGCGTGCTGATCTCGTAGTATCCCTCTTCGATGTTTTCGATGATGTCCCGGTATTTCGCCTCGCTCTCCACCAGGGCCTCTTTGATCTGCCGGGTTTCCGTTACGTCCTGGGCGTTCATTATATAACAGACGGTCTTGTCGTTGCGGTTGATGACTCGTTTCATGGAGGCCTGGAAGAAACGCCAACTGCCGTTTCTGTGGAGGCAGCGGTATTCCGTAATGCAGTTCATCTCCTTGTGCGATGAGCTTTCTATGAGATCGGTAATCCTGGCCCTGTCCTCCGGGTGCACGTATTCGTAAATAGATTCCCCGATCAGGTCGAAGGAGCTGTACCCGCAGATGCGTTCAATCGAATCGCTCTTGAAAAGGATGGTTCCGTCCTGCATGAGGATGGATATGATGTCCCGGGAGTTTTCTATGAGCTCGCGAAAATGCCGTTCCGCTAGGAAATGGGTTCTCTCTCGCCGCTTCAGCTCTGAGAGGTCTTTCATGATGCCGATGGTCCCTATCAGGATTTTCTCCTCGGAGCTGCGGTAATCGTACATGCCAATGGAGACGATTTCGAATTCCGGGTATTCCACACCTGAGGGTCCACTCAGGGGGGAATTGAGGCGGACCTTGAGGTTTTTGGTGAGGCGCTTGCCGGTTCTGCGTTCGTCAAAGAGCCCGGGGGCCTTCTCGTCGCCGGTTATCACCCCCCGGATGCCGGAAAGGACGTAATCCCGGCCCACGGAGCGGAGGTCATCCGGATGCAGAATGGTGCTGTAATGCCGGCCGATAAGCTCGTCGGAACGGAAGCCCCATTTGTTGATGGAATCGTTGATGAAGACGAAGTGTCCTTCCAGGTCGATCTCGTAGACTATGTCGGGCAGGGCATGGATGAGATTGATGTAGGGAGGGTAAAGGGTGGGCATGGGATTACCTTTTGCCTTCTTATACTTTGATCATGCTGCCAGTGAAAAGAGAGGTTTGACTCGCCGTTTCCCGATGTCATTAACATAAAGACTCTGAGTCTATTTTTCAAACAAAAAAACTCTTTTTAAAGCTGGTTTGAGATAAAGGGAGTATTTTTTTCTCTTTTTCTCCCCCCTACCCGTATTACTACTAGAGGCTCTCCTGATGAGTCTCGGACAATGGCGCCGGGCTGAGAAGCGACGGCGTATATCAATGACAGGGAGATAAAGCATGAATAATTACACGGCTGCCACGGTAGAGGGGTTTGTCACTCATGAACCCATCATGAGGAAAACAAAAAACGGTAAGGTTTTGTGCCTCTTTTCCGTGGCCATCAATCATTACTCTGCACCGGATACTCCTCCCCGGGTTTCCTACCTGGATGTGGAGACCTGGGAGAGATTCGCCGATGTCTGCGCAAAACATGTTTCCAAAGGCAAGAGGGTCATGGTGATGGGTTCCCTCCGGCAGGACCGGTGGGAGGGCAAGGATGGAAAGATGCAGTCCAAGATCATCATGGTCGGAAGGGAAATCCGATTCCTGGATTCCGGGAGAGTGGAGAAGGAAACTGAGATGAAGGCTTCTGACAGGCTTTGACTCTACTCGCTTGATCGGGGCGTTTTAACGCCCCGATTTTTTTACTGTCCCTGCTTCCTTTCCCTGGGACAGGAAAGGACCTCATCGCGGAAAACCGCCCGGGCAACGATTTCATGCTCATAACGGCAGAGGGGACAGTCTGAGATACTTTCCAAATAGTAGCGGCATTGCCGGCATTCCAGCAGATTCATCAGACCCCCCGGATGAACTGTATCAGTTTGCCCTTGACCTCAACGACCTCTTCCCTGCCGGAGAAGCCTTTGATGAATTCGATGATCCTCTGCTGCAACGCGGTATCCAGAACCACACTGCTGGCGTTGTCCCCCTCATCTCCTGTGTCCCTGGTGAGCGGAAATGACCCGGCCTGCGGGGCCGGGAAAAGACCCGTTTGTTCTTTTTCCATGGAAACCCCCTGTTTATAGGATGCCCCCCTCTTTTATTA
>CALCJG010000436.1 GCA_937967705.1 uncultured Spirochaetia bacterium | reverse complement strand
AGAAACAGGGCCAGGGAATAGATATAGTCCTCGGCATTATACTTGTACAGGTACTCCATATAGAGGCCCTTGAGATTCTCGGAGGTGGCCATCTCTTTTTTCACAATCTGCTGATACCCCATGCTCTTGAGGTAATGCTCCACGGCAGTACCCCACATACCGGCGTCACCGAAGGGATTATTGGCGACAGCATAGACCTTGACGACAACCCCATCAGAGGAAATGGCCCTGTAACGATGCTGCTCCCTGTCGAAGACCGCAAAACCCTCCGGCGTGGTGACCCGGTAATCTGCAGAACGGCAGACGAGGCCCCCCATCGCCAGCAGTATTAAAATACCTATACCCCTTATTCCTCTTTTCATCCCTGTCACCCCTGCCTCGATATACCGCAGCTAATAATTGATCAGAGAGGGTATACCCAGTCCCCGAATCCAGTCGTATTTCGTATCGTTCTCCCGTCCCCCGCCTCTGCCGGTACCAACGTTCAGGTGAACGGTCACATCGCAAAGGGCTATGCGATCCCGGTAATAATGGATGTTTCCCTTCAGGTTTTCTATCTCCACGATCACGGCCCCGACGGCTTTTTCCACTTCCACAGTCTGCTCAAACTGGGCGGTATTGAATATGGCATAGAGATCCGACAGGAGTTTTTCCTTCGCCTTCAGTCGTGTCCTGAAATCCAGGAGTTTTTCCGATACATCCAGACGGCTTTTCCTTTCATCAAGTATAAATCCCATCGAGGACAGTTTACTCCTTAGATCCTCAGCCTCCTTTCTCGGCACCCGCATCGTGATCATCTGATTGGAAAACTGTTTAACATAGCCGTTGCTGTCCGAAACGTATTTCCGCAGGGCATCGATCACCCTCGGGGCGTCATTGACGGAGAGATAGTACTGATAGGTAAAAATGCTCCTGTCCTCATCGGCCGTCAGAGGTGCCGACACGGGATAGAGGAGCATAAGGATCATCATGATAAGCGCTCTTTTCATCACTTCACCCCCACCGTCCTCATAAACTTCATGACATCACCGGAATACTTTTTAAAGGCTTCTTCGTCCCGATACCTTATCTCGACAACCAGTATGTACTTTCCGGTCACAGCCCAGGCAACAGTATAAAGTGAGCCATCAAAGAGGGAGATATCATAGACCCTGAAGGCAAGCCCCCGATTCCCCTGGAGTCCATCGGTCTTCGGTACCTTGTACATCCGGTTGGTCAAATCTAGCTCAAAGGCCTCTTTCCAGAAACGGGCATCTGCGGGAGGATAGTTATCCGTATAACCTATGCGCAGCCCCGCACTCTGATCGGGAGTCTGGAAGAGGAACTTGCCGTTTTTACTGTAGAAGTTTTCTTTCAGTTCAAAGAAGCCCCGCAACTTTCCGTATTCCAGAACATCCCCCCTATCGAAGAGCGAACGCTCTTCAGGTTTCAGGCGGGCAATCCAGCCGAAGGGCGAGGGAATGTACCTTCGAACCGTGTCCCGCACCCTGGCCCTGAGCCTCAGGACAAGCGTGGAATAGCTGGCCTTGTTTTTCAGATAATTTATCCGGGCGGTATAGGAATCGATGATATTGTTCAGCCTCTCGATCTCCCGGAGTATCTTGACCCGTTCTTTGACGTCCCTGACCCGTTTGAGGAGCTCATACATACGGTCCCGGACCTTCCTGGCGGTTTTGATGCGCAGGGAAACATCGTTGAATTCTGCGGTCACATCGGAAGCGGAGATGTTCTTCTGGATCACGGTCCCCATGGTCTCCACATCTTTCAGGACCGTCTCAAAGCTCTTTACGGGAATCCGGATGACGATCACCGCGTAACTGTAGGAATCGGATGTGTCGGCGGATTCGATGAAACCCCTGTACTTGTCCGCGATGTCGCTGACGACCTTCATACTGTTCCGAACGCTGTCGACATGAACGGTGTAATCCGCGGTGTAGATGATCATCCGCTCGGTTTTCTTTACCGGTGAGGTCTCCCCCGCTTCCTCATCCGCTTCCGCTTCCTTGTAATCCCGCGTTTTGGCTTTTTTGTCCATACCCCCGATGGCTTTTTCCTCCGCCTTGGGGGACGCCGGTTTGGCATGATCGTAATAGCGGTCCCCCTGGACCATGCCGCCGGGAGACCCCTTATAGGAAGCACAGGATTCAATCATCAGGATACAGAAGAAAACCAGGCACACAGCATAAAGACGCAGAAATCTGTGGGGATATCGATTCATCAATTCATCTCCCTGACTAAACTGGCAAAACAACGGATAACCCGGCACCCCACCCTGCGGCTGAGCGCATTTTAGGGGCGCTTGTAGATCATCCCTCAATCAGGGAGACAAGTCAATATCTTTTTTTACAGTTGAGTCATCAGGTACATAATGCGCCCGGCCTTATCGCGGGGCATCAGGGATATCAGATAGGAGGTGATGCTCATCTTACCCGCTTCCTCCGCGTTGGAGTCAATCTGCCGCAGGACATCGATGATGAGAGCATCCTCCCATTTCACCATGATTTCCACAGCCTCCTCGGGTTTGATGCTCTCCACCTTTCGAGCCAGGACGACCACGTTCTTTTTATAGCCGGAGTACCGTTTCTTTTCGTTCTCCAGCTTCTTTTTTTCCAGTTCCAGCCCCTTGCGAATCTCCTCCAATTTCTCCTTTTCCGAGGCGAGAAGCTTTTCCCCTTCCACGATACGGGCCTCCCGCTTGTCTATGTCCTCGATGCGCTCGGTGAACTTCTGCTTCTCCTTCTCAAATTCCTCCTTATCCACCAGAGAAGGCTCGTCATCCTTGGCATCCAGAACCGCCGGCACCTCCCGTTTATAATAGGTGCCCGCCATTTTACCCATATCGATGACGCCGATATAGTCGAGAAAGGCCAGGATCAGGCCGATGGTAAAAATCAGCGTAATACTGAGATAGATGATCTTGGATCTGTTCGATACCCTGCCCATTGTTTTTCACTCCTGAACTTAAACTATAATCCCTGAAGGCTCACTCGCTGTTTCTCAGATAGGCGTTGATCACCTTCTTAACGTATTCCCTGGTTTCCTTGTAGGGAGGAATA
>CALCJG010000435.1 GCA_937967705.1 uncultured Spirochaetia bacterium | reverse complement strand
GCTTGATCCAGAAACGGCCCGGGAGATCGAGCAGACCTGGGAGGAATACGCCAGGACCCTGGAGACCCCATAGAATTTTGATGAGTTATCGGCCATTACGGACCGCCCTTGTGTAATGAGCCCTCTGTCCCGCTGACTTATATCATCCGTGATAAATATCCTTTTGTCCGGCCATTTTTTTTGTTGAGGCTGTCCGTTTTTCGACTCCCGGTTGTTATACTTTTTAGTTAAGCCGGGGAGATAATCCAACCGGCTGAATAATAAATAATAACTAACCTAAAAGGAGTAGATGTATATGAAAAAGTTGATGCTCTCTCTGTTGGCTCTTGTTTTCGCAATGTCAGTTGTTTTCGCAGTTGACGGGTACAGACCTGCCAATGCTGGTGGCGACGAAGCTGTAGAAGCTGCAAAACCCGAGAAGAAGGTAAAGAAGGAAAAGAAGGCTAAAAAAACCAAAAAATCCAAAAAATCCAAAAAAGACAAGAAAGCAAAGAAAGCCAAAAAGGCCGAAGCTCCTAAAGAAGAAGCAGCCCCCAAGGCTGAAGAAGGAAAATAATCCTTCCTTAAAGGATGGAGAAAAGACCGCTGCTTAATAAGGCAGCGGTCTTTTTATATTAGTGCAAACCTTCCTGTCAGCGTTTAATGACAAGGCAGGGCTTCGCGGATTTTCGGATGACTTTTTCCGAGACCGAACCCAGAAGCATTTCCTCGATGTTGCTCTTCCCGTGGGAGCCCAGTACGATCAGTGAGACCTTCTCCTCTTCCGCCGTGTCGATGATGACTTTAAAGGGAATACCGTTTTGTATGATAACCTTGATCTTGTAATGCCGGGAGAGCTTCTTCCGTATCATCTCGAGCCGCTTTTCCGAATCCTGTTTTAACTTGTTATAGAGCTCCATCTCGAACTGTTGTACCGTTTCCCCAAACCAGGTGACCGCTTCAACCATCCCCCCGTACCGCACGTCGATAACATGGAGGAGGACGATCTCCCTGGTTCCCGCTTCCTTGAGTTTAAGGATATAGGGTATGGCCCGGTCTGAAGATTCGGAAAAATCCGTAGGGTAGAGAATCTTTCTGAACATAATGCCCCTCCTCTTGCTGAGTCCTGAACGGATTTGCCTCTCTCATACATAATAACGATAAAAACGGGAGGGAACAAGAAGAAGTGCTTTTCAACTGAGAAGAGAGAGGGAATACTGGGTTCCGAAAAAAATGAATGTTGGATCAATGATGAAATTTTTCGAAAAACGCTTTGCCGAGGAATATGAGGCCCGGCTGAAGAGGGAAGGTTATCCCGGCAGCCTATGGGATGAGGTCCGTCAAGAGATACGGGGCATCCGGACGGTCATCGATGTGGGAGCGGGAACGGGATTTTTCTCCCTCCCGCTGGCGGAGACCGGCTGTCAGGTAACAGCCGTGGAGCCCTCACCGGAGATGATACGGATTTTCCGGAAAAAAATCCCCCGGACCCTGGAATCCCTTATCGAAATTGCAGCAGTCAGCTGGGAGGACTGGAGGGGATGCAAGGCAGAGGGGTTGATATGTGTTCATGCCATCTATGGGATGGATGATGTGAAGGCGGCGCTTCTCAAGATGCGGGAAAACGCAGGGACTGTTGTGCTGGTGATTAAATCTGAGGGCAGGAAATCTACTCTCTCAGAGATCATCCGGCACGAGATGGGAATAGTTCGCGTTTCCGGAAGCTTCCGGGATAAGGTTGTGAGGGCCCTTCAGGGGATGGGGCAGCCGGTCAGTATACGGATGACAAATCAGACTCGCCTATCCCGTATGGATGATCTTGATGTCGAGGCGGACTATTACTGTTATCATCTGGGTTTGGAGGGGTCGGACCATCAGAGGGTAAAGGAGATAATACAGGGGGTGGTTCTGACGGATTCGGAGGGTTTCTACTTCCAGGAAATATATCACGATGAGATCATAGTTCTCCGTTAAGATCTATTTTTTGAAGAGAGAGGGGATTTCGACGCTCAACCTCTGAAGGGTTTCGATGAGGGCTCCGGTTCGGCAGTAATGAGAAGTGTCCCCCGTGTTCAATATGAGCCTGTCCCGGTACTTCCCGGCCAGCTTCCAGGGGAAGGGGAGTTTGAAGGGGATTTTTCTCTCATGAGGGGCCATCCAGACGCCCTTCTTGTTTTCCCATACGGTGGTATCCGTAAAGAGCTCCAGATCGGTGAGGTCATCTATCTGGGTAAGCATACGCTCGGCTTTAGTCGAAAGGGTCATCTGGCGTATGGACCATTTGCCGGCGCTGCCGGAGACGTAAAGGATATCGGCTTTGCCCAACAGGTATTTGAAGGAAGCGGTTTTCTTGTTCTTCATCTGGACTTTTCTGGTTTTTCTGTCGATGAGATACAGGTTGTAGCTTCCGTATCGACCCACGTTGATTGCAAGATGATTTTCTGTCATCTGGAAATAGGCTTTGTAGTTTTCCTTGCTGAAGGGAGGGGGAAATTTCTCTCCCTTGATATAGGGCTCGTGGGAATCACTCAACAGCCTGTATTGATAAAGAAGACCCTCCTTCAGGTATATGATGACATCATCAATCATGATGACACCGCGCACAGGTTTTTTCTTGTCCTCCGAGAGGGGGGCGGTTTTCAGGTGAACACCCTTCTCGTCCATGATCTCGGCATATTGCCCGTTGGTGACTGTCAGACGCCGAGATACGGGTTCAAAGGAGAGCATGTCGAAATCCGGAGGCAGTGTGAGAGTCAGGGATATCGGCTGAAAGATATGGAGCTGTTAGATCGGAAGAGCGTCGTGTAGGGAAAGAGTGTAGATCTCGGTGGT
>CALCJG010000434.1 GCA_937967705.1 uncultured Spirochaetia bacterium | reverse complement strand
AAGGCGACACCGTTGAAGTAGCTGACCTGCCGGGCCCTGCAGAGAAAGCGGTTAACCCCTTCCGTAAATTCTATGTTCTCTGCGGGATACCCCCCCTTGAGTTTTCCGTCAGCATGAAACCAGACCATGGAAAAGGGGATATCCCGGCCTTTCCAGGTGAGGTTCAGCACCTCATTCTTAGAGGTCTCTTTAAAATAGACCCGCTCCAGTGTACCGTCTGCATAAAAGGAGAGATGATGCCGGGGCCCCAGAAGGAAACTGCGCCCTCCCAAGAGGAGAGACATCTCCCGGGCGGGTACGCCGCTCTGCACGGCCCCGTTCTTATGCAGACCGATGCTGCCCGCCTCAAAGGAGACCCAAAGGTCTTTTAAAGGCAGCTCCGTTTCCCTGGGGATGCGGCATGCCTTCAGAGACCCCTCCTCGTAGAAGGAGGTTTCCCCAGGCGTCAGGAGCAGACTCCGGCCCCGGAGAGTCCATGCCGTTCTTCCGGCCAGGACCCCCTGCATGACCGATCCATCAGGGTAGAACCAGACTGTTCCCGCGCTGAAACGGAGAAGGCGTTTGCCGACCCTGAGCTTGCTTTCCCGACTGAGAAAACCGTGATTCAGGGAGATCTTCTTCCCGTCAGGGCTTTCATAATAATGGAGATCGTAAAAAACAGCCTCACATCCCCCCACCTTGACCTTATGCTTTTTGACCGGACTGGAAAAGAAGATCCGGTCCAGGCAGCAGCCCGGCGCAAATCCCCCGGGGGTATGCGCCCTCAGGGACGGGGAGACAGGGAGGCAAAGGATCAGTAAAAGATAAATATAGATCCGGTTCATAAGATACCCCGGCATCAAAATACTTTATTCAGGCTTCTGAATTATTGTTCCCCCCCAACTGCAGTGATGTCAAGGGAAATCATATCTTTAAAGGAAACTCTCTCCGGTTATACTTTTTCCTTGTGCTTACCAGGAATAAACGGTAGTATAAGAGGTGCAACTCCATTTCCCGGGGAGTGATAATCGCAGCGACAGGAACGGATGAAAATCAAAAGCTTCACATGCCCTCAATGCGGCTCATCGGACTTCAACCGAGAGAAAGAGAACCTGGTACGCTGCACCTACTGCCGCAGCCTCTATCAGGTTCCGGAAAAATTTTTCGCGAACCAGGGGAATGTCATCATTTCAAAGGGGGCGAAGGTGACCTTCGGGAAAAACGCCCACGTCATCATCAAGGGAAGTCTTGAGATTGAAGAGGGCGCTGAGGTGGATATCCTGGGTAAAATCACCCTGGTGGAAAAGAGCGATCAGGGGACCATTGAGACGGCAAGGCAGCGATTAAAGAAAATCGAAGAAGGCTGAGGGGTCCCATACTTTTCCGGACGACACCCCATACGAAAAGGCGTTCAGGTCATGGTTTTGCGGGAACGCCTCCTGGACTGATCCCGGGCTGCCTTTCTCATATCGACATTGCGATCGAACTCATCCACGATTTCCTTTCCCAGCAGAGATTCGATGGCATCCTCCAGGGTCACCACTCCGGCGTAGTCGCCATATTCGTTGATCACCACCGCCATGTGAATCTTTTCCTTGATCATTTTATTGAGAAGCTTGAGTACGGAAAAGGTTTCTGGTACAAAAACAGGAGGCGAACTGATCGACTTTAACGTATCTTTCCATTTCCCCGAGAGTATCCTGTCTGCGATGTTCCGCCGGAGGACAATCCCCGCAATCTCATTTTTCGAAGCGTTGTAAAGGGGCATACGCGAAAACGTCAGCTGATGGATTTTACCCTTCATCTCCCGAATTGTCGTTTCCGGCGGTAACCATGTTACGATGGTACGGGGAGTCATGATGTTTTTCACTCTGAGATCCCGCAATTTAAAAAGGTTCTCCGATATCTCCAGCTCGGGGACGACGAATAGACCCTGCCGGTAACCGATCTGAATAAAACTGTACACCTCCTCCTTGCTAATCATTGCAGAAGAGTGCCCCCGGGAAAGCCTGTTGGTCAGGAAAATCAGCGGTCGGATGATGGGCCCTAAAACGACGATCATGATCTTCAGGATGAACGCGCTCACAGGGCCCAGGGATTTCCAGTAGTGAGCCCCGAGTGTCTTGGGTATAATCTCGGAAAAGACGAGGATTACAAACGTCAGCAACGCCGAAAAGAGCGCCATCCATCGGGAACCGAATACCTGCATAGCGATAGCGCCCGATAACGCCGCACCGACGGTATGGGATATGGTATTGAGAGTCAGAATAGCCGCAATGGGCTCATCAATTTTCTTCTTCAGGGCATCGAGCAGCTTTCCCGAACTGTGCTTCTTATCGATGAGCGTCTGAACATAAGCATCCGTCATGGAGAGGATGACGGATTCCAGAATGGAACAGCTGAAGGAGATGAAGAGAAGCAAGAGGATAACTATTATCAATTCAATCATATCATTCCCATATCCTGTATGGTAAAGCAGCGGAGTGAGATATCGACGATATTTTATATCCCCCCGAGTGGTGGCCGATGAGAATCTCGCTTTCCCGCTCAGATATCCGCGAGAAAATCATTGAGACAGGATTTCTCTGTAAGGATCAGGCCCGCCGCAACCTTGAAGTCGGTCGATGTGTATTCCATCAAACTGAGGTATTCCTTTATATCGCTTTTCAATTTTCTGTTAAACAGGGATTCCATGGACTTTCGCTCCAGGCTGCCCACAAAAAAACCAAAAACGATAAAAAGAACAAAACCCATAAGGATGGAAAAGATGATAACTATGACAGTCTCCTCCGCCCGTAAATGATAAAGGGTGTAGCTTGAGGCCATCCAGATAAGGACAAGAGCGAGAAAGGCCAGGGCGATTTTACCGTCGGCCTTTTTTTTGGCGTTGAGCAGGGTGTTCTCCACGCTTTGAATGTAATGTGAGAGGTTCTCCAGGTCCTTTGGTCCCAGATGGGAGCGAAGAGACGCGGGAGCTCCGCAGGAAGGACACCGGGAGACCTCGCCGCTGAGAGCCGCTCCGCAAAACCGGCATTTCACACTGGCCAAGACTTATATCCGCCTCGCAGAAGGATTATTCCCGAGGTGGCTCATCACCCTACCTCTTGGCCTCTTTAAGGGGAGCCGCCTTCTCCGGTTCTCCCTGCAGGGCCTTGAATACCGAGGAATAATCCCCGTTGGGATTCCACGCCACCCATCCCCGCGCCCTGGTGGATTCCACCGCCTTTATCTGCAGTTCCACATATTTGTGGAGCTTAACCCGGGCGTACTGGGTATTGTAGGGAAAGGCCTGAATGTAGGGCTGTATGGCCACCGTGCTTCCCTCCACCCGCTTTAATCCCTTGAGAGTGCCTTCCTTAACGGTTTCTCCCGGCTGGGACATACGAACCTTGTCACCGGAAAAATGGCTGGGATAGAGCATGGGGTAGAGTACATCGGTATGCTTGGCAAAGATCTCCACCTTCTGCCCTATGTAATCGCCGCGGTTGTAAACTATGCGTCCGAATATGTCCGCCGAAAGCTTGACCTTCTTGGCATCGGTAATCTTGCGGAAGCTTGCCAGAAGCCCTTCTATGAAGGCATATTTCTTTTTCAGGGGATAGGGGATTCCCCCGTCCTGAAAGCGTATATAATCCAGCTGAACCTCATCGAAGCCAGAATCCGCCGCCGTACCCACCAGGTCATAAAGTTTTTTCAGCTTGGCCTCGGGGATGGGAAGCCGGTTGAGACCGTCCTGGAAGCAGACGATACGCGCCGCCAGGTAGAACTTCTCGGCCTTCAGATAGGCCACCACCTTCGGATTGATCTTGGGACGCGTACTGCCGAAGGTATGCACATCAATGACCAGCATGTTGATCCCCAGAGGCTTCCCCTTTTCCACGAGAGATTTGGCATAGGCCAGGCTCCGACCCTTGCTGTTGGGCACATAAAGACCCCGCAGAGGGGATGAAGGGGCCGGGGCAAGCGATTCCTTTTTTTCCTGCGCTGCGGCCTTTACCCCTGCCGACTGGCAGGAAAAGACCAGGGTAATAAGAAACAGCAGGCCTACATGCCTGAGTATTCGTCCATTCATTTTAGTGATCATATATTGATTGCCTTATTCATGGTAATGGTATATTAATTCTCATTCAGGGTCTTCATGAGGAAATCCGGCGAAGTGATCCTGAAAGCCCTTTTCTTCTATAAAAAACAAGAAATGCTGTCAACCAATAGACAGCTCAGAGAAAAAAAATTTGACTTCGGTAATATTGTATGACAATATTACAATACGAACAGGGTACAGCCCCTGATTTAAACAGTCGGCAGGACGATGGGTCATAAAGGCGGGTTTATTTTCTGCCTTTTCTCTCTACCAGACACCCCAGTTCCGCTATGATCCTTCATGCAGGGAGACCATCATGAATACCAGTGAACGCATCGCCATCATTGACGGCTGCCGCACCCCTTTCATGAGATCCGGGACGGCCTTTTATGATCTCATGGCCTGGGAGCTGGGTCGCTTCGCCGTTAAAGGGCTTGTGGCCAAAACCGGCGTGAGCCACAGGGATATCGATTTCGTCATCATGGGCAGCGTTGCCACGGACATAGCCACCACCAACGTGGCCCGGGAGATCATGCTGGGAGCGGGGTTGCCTCCCTCCATACCGGCCTACACCTGCACACTGGCCTGCGTCTCCGCCAACATGGCGGTTACCAACGGATGCGATCTCATCAAAACGGGCCAGGCGGAGAGGGTGATAGCCGGCGGCGTGGAGAGCTTTTCCGACCCCGATATAAAAATTTCCCGACGATACCGACGATTCATCCTGGACCTCACCATGTACCGCCGGCCTAAAACTCTGCGGGGCAAACTGCGTTTACTGAAGGGAATGAAACTGACGGATTTCATCGTACCGGAGAGGCCGGCCATCGCGGAATACTCCACGGGACTGATCATGGGTGAAAACGCCGACCGCCTGGCCGCCCAGTGGGGCATCAGCCGGGAGGAACAGGACTGGTATGCGGAACGCTCCAACCGACTGTCCCTTGACGCCATCCGCTCCGGCAGGTTCCTCCGGGAGCTGGTCCCCGTGATTGTCCCAGGCCGGTCGGAAGCGGTCCTTACGGACAACGGACCCCGCGAGGATGCCACAGCGGAACGTCTTGCAAAACTTCGTCCCGTATTCGACCGCCGATACGGCACGGTTACGGCAGGCAACTCCTCATTCCTCACGGACGGAGGTTCGGCAATCCTGCTCATGCGGGAGGACAAAGCCGTGGCTCTGGGGATGAAACCCCTGGGGTTCATCAAATCCTACGCATACGCCGGCGCCGATCTCCGGGATGACCTCCTCCTGGGGCCCGCTTTTTCCATACCCAGGGCCCTGAAACTCGCCGGACTCTCCCTCTCGGACATCGGGGTCTTTGAAGTGCACGAGGCTTTTGCCGCCCAGATATTGGGTAATGTCAGGGCCCTAGAATCTAAGGCATTCGCCCGTAACTACCTGGACCTTCCCGGCCCCTTGGGAAGGGTGGACTTCGACCGGATAAACACCCTGGGAGGGTCCCTCTCCATCGGCCACCCTTTCGGCGCCACGGGGACACGCCTCATTACCACCTGCTGCAATCTATTAATGGATAGGAACGAACAATTCGGCATCGTGGCAGGATGCGCCGCTGGGGCCGTAGGGAGCGCCATCGTCATAGAGAACGCCGGTTAGAGGAGGCCGAAATCATGGAATACATAAGGATTAACAAACAGGGTGACGGAATCGTTCTGGTCACCTTGGACTGTCCCGGAAAGATCAACAAGGTCTCCAGCGGTCTTCTCAGGGAAGTGACGGAAATGCTGAGCGTTCTGGAGGGTGATAAGGCCGTTAAGGGCCTCGCCCTGGTAAGCGCCAAGGAGGACAATTTCGTGGTGGGGGCCGATATCGACGAACTCCGTGCCATGCAGTCCCGGGAGGAGATCACCGCCTATCTGCGGCAGGCCCATCAGGTCCTCCACCGTTTGGCCTCCCTTCCCATCCCGGTGGTAGCGGGCATCCGTGGAAGCTGTCTGGGCGGCGGTCTGGAGCTGGCCCTGGCCTGCGATTACCGCATGGCGGCAGAGGACACCGTCACGGCCCTGGGGCTCCCGGAAATACAGCTGGGGCTGATCCCCGCTGCGGGGGGTACACAGAGGCTGCCGAGGCTCATCGGCCTCCGAAAAGCCCTGCCCCTTATGCTCACCGGGGGAAGCATTCGCGTGGCCCGGGCTCGTCGCCTGGGACTTGTGGACGAGATCGTGGCCCCGCAGGGACTGGAACAGAAGGCAGTCCAGAAAGCACAGGAACTTTCCCGTAAAGGCGGGAAAGCCAGAAAGAGGAGAAAAAGGGGATGGGCGGATTTCCTGCTGGAATCCAATCCCCTCGGCCGGGCTATCGCCTTCTCCCAGGCCCGAAAGATGATTCAACGCCGAACTCACGGGCATTATCCCGCCGCCTTCGCCATCCTGGATTCCACTCAATTTGGTCTAAGCAAAGGAATAAGGCGCGGTCTTGAACGTGATGTCGAAACCTTTGCTGATCTGGTTCTTAGCCCTAAATCCCATGCATTCATGAACCTCTTCTACGCCATGAACGAACTCAAGAAAAATCCCGACAAGGCCGAGGCCCGGCCCGTGGAAAAGCTTGCGGTCATCGGCATGGGGCTCATGGGTCAGGGAATCGCATCGGTCTCCGCCGGTATCTGCGATACCCTGCTTTGCAAAGACGCCAGCCTGGAAGCGGTGGCCCGGGGAATAGGTGAGATAGGAAAAGGTCTCCGCAAACGGGCGGAGTCGGGGGCTCTGACCCCCTTCCAGAGGGATATCCTTTACGGGAAGCTGGTCCCGTGCGGGGACTATTCCTGCTTTACAAACACGGATCTGGTGATCGAAGCGGTTTTCGAGGACCTTGAGTTGAAAAGAAAAATTCTTCGCGATGTGGAAGAAGCCGCCGGGGAGAGGACGATCTTCGCATCCAACACATCTGCGCTCCCTATTTCCCTTATAGCGGAAGGCTGCCGCAGACCCGAGCTGGTTTTAGGCATGCACTATTTTTCCCCGGTGCCCAGGATGCCTCTTCTGGAGATCATCATCACCCCCCGTACATCGCGGCAGGCGGCCGCCACGGCCCTGGACTTCGGCATTGCCCAGGGAAAAACCTGCATCGTAGTCAGGGACGGACCCGGTTTCTACACGACCCGCATACTGGCGCCGCTGCTCAACGAGGCGGTGCTCCTTGTGGAGGAGGGCGCGATTCCTTCCGAAATCGACCGGGCCATGCTCCTTTTCGGATATCCTGTCGGCCCCGTAACGCTCCTGGACGAGGTGGGCATCGACGTGGGGGCGCATGTCTCACAAAGTCTTGGCCCTCTTGTCAGAGATCGGGGCATCGCCGTCTCCGAGGGGCTGCGCAGACTCTATGACCAGGGATATCACGGTAAGAAGAACCGAAAGGGATTTTATCGATACGATAAGAAGAAGAAAAAG
>CALCJG010000433.1 GCA_937967705.1 uncultured Spirochaetia bacterium | reverse complement strand
GAGATATCCACTCGTGACTGGAGTTCAGACGTGTGCTCTTCCGATCTCCCTGGAGTATGGCATAAGGGGAGGCCGCCCCTCCAGCCTCCCCTTATGCCATACTCCAGGGCCTTACTCTTCCCGTTCAAGCGCCGTTTCCCGCGCCGGATCAAAGACGGTATTCCTGACTGTCCGGAGCCCCTTTGGCGTAATCTCTGTCTGCAGAATATAACTCTTTGCGAAGAGGATCAGGCCCATTACGAAAAGAGCCACTGAAAAAAGCTGCACTATCAATTTCGCCCCGGGAACATCCGCGGTCAAACGACTGTCATTGAGCAGCAAGAGGGCCGCTGCAAGCAGAAAAGCGAATGGTACGATCCGGTAGACGAACAGAAGAAAGATTTTACGGGAAGGGGGAAGCCCCAACAGCAGGGAATCCGGTCCCTCCCGGAGGATGATATAGGGGTGATAGATATTTCTCTCGCCTTTCATTATTTCCATGCTATGCGTACCCTTTTCCCTGTCAACACAATAGAGACCGACCCCCCGTCTGCAGCCCTTTTATAAAAAAAGGGACCCGGTTTCCAGGCCCCTTTCCAGAATTGACAGACCATGCCTGCTTCTATTTTTTGTTAAAAAAGGCCTTGCAGGGCTCCGAGAGCTTGGCCTTGTTGCTTCTCAGGCACTTGACAATGCGTCCCTCGCCGGGACGGATGCCCTTGCAGTGTTTTTTGGCATCCGCCGAACAGGATTTCTTGAACTCCTGGCCCTTCTCCCGTAAATGAGCCATCTTGTTTTTACATGCCGGGGAGAGCTTGTCTTCATTGCTCTTCAAACAGGACCAGAGACGCCCGCCGCCGGGTATGATCCCCTTGCAGTATTTCCGGAGATCCTCTTTGCAGGCGCCCTTCTTCTGATCCATCGACTTGTCGTGGTCTTCCGAAGAGATCGCCATTCCAAATGACAGCATCAGCACAGCGCAGGTTAACACAATGATCTTTTTCATCTAACAGCACCCTCCTGATCAACATTAATATAGGCTGCCGCCAACAGGAACCGTCCCACCGAAACCTTAACCGGAAAGCCCGGCTTCCCCGTTACGTCACGCCGCCATGAGGAGGACAAGCGAAGACCGCTTCACCCCCCATTTCCGCCAAGACTATAACCTGCCACGGCTCTTTTGTCAAGCGCAAGATAAGGGTGCCTGCCGGACCATGCGTTATTATCCCACGAAGAGAAAACCTAAAGCCCTGACCCTTTTCTGCCGATTTTATAGGGGACTGGAAACGGCCGCTATTTTCATCTATTTGAGGTTTAAAATGAAACAATTACACCCTGACACGGTTGAAAGCATCATGGTCAGCGCCGCGCGCTACGACATAAAGCTGGGAGTCGACCGCATGAGGCTCCTGAAGTCCCTCTCCCTGGTACTGGATAAAGAACTGTTTGACAAGGTTAAGAATAAAATCTAAAAAACTCTATTAATCCCTGCAACCTCATTGACCGATATATATAAAAATGGGAGGTGACTTATGTACTGCCGAACTTGTGGTGAAGATTTAGGATCCTATGAAGATTATTGTCACAATTGCGGAACACCGCTGATTGAAAGCTATACCCCCAGGGAGGCGCAGACCCCTCTGCTCATCGTGAAGCCCCGCTTCGCGTCTCTGCTATCCCTGATATCCCTGCTACCTTTGCAGTTCATCTTCACGATCTGGGGGGCTACAGTGTTCGGCATAATGGGGTTCTTTCTTGCCAAATACATGGAGTGGGAGATTCATCCCTGGTTCTTCGCCATATTCTTCGGTGTGCTGTTCTTCATCTTCACTCCCATTGTCCTGCTCATCTCCAAGATGAACAAGTATGCCAAGACGGAGTACCGTTTCTATAAAAACAAGCTGGATTATCACGAGGGGATATTCTCCGTGGACAAACGGCATATCAGCTACGACAACATCTTCGACATCACCCTGCACCGGGGATCCGTTCAGAAGGCTGCCAACCTGGGGACGATCATCCTATCCGTAGCGGGGCTGGGACGGAACACGGCACTCATGCGGGGAGCCATCCATCTCACGGACATAGAGTATCCGGAAGTGATATACCGAAGGATTCGGGACATCATCGACAACACTTCCCGCACTGCTTGACCGGCATAGCGGAGGAGAGAGTGAACAGCCCCCGGTCAAGCCGGGGGTTTTTCGTTTCCCGGTTCCAACTGCAGCCGGAACCGCAGCCCCTCCAGCCCCGCCTCCCTGCGAATTCCTCCCATGATGAGGTCGAAGAGAGGATCGACATTGTCTATGGGTTTAGTCTTGTCATCCGGGCTTCCGTACATCAGCCAGCGGATAACCACAAACTCGATGGTCCCCAGGATCATGGATCGGACGAAATGGGGATTGATATCCTTTTTAAACTCCCCCGTTTCCATCCCCTGATGTATGATGCTAATGATGATGCTGTAGTAGTCCCTGAGATAGCTGTAAATTTCCGTCTCCATGAACTTGCGGTTGGTCTTGAGTATCATGAGAGAGATGGCGGCAAATTCCGCGTTGTCCTGGTAGTACTTGAGCAGATGATAGATGACGCTCCTGAGCTTGTTTTCCATCCCCCGAACATACTCCAGGTGCTCGTCGAGTATGTTCTTGCTGTTCTTGATGTTGGCCTCGGGAATGGAAAACAGCAGCTCCTCCTTGGAGGAAAAATATTCGTAGATAGTCGCGTCAGAGACCCCCGCCTGTTTGGCCACATCGGAAATCGTA
>CALCJG010000432.1 GCA_937967705.1 uncultured Spirochaetia bacterium | reverse complement strand
CGTGGTGATCTCGTCCAGGTGCTCCCCGTCGGCGCTCAGCCGGTAGAAGCGGTAACGCGCGATGGCGTGCCGGTGCATGATGATCACCCCCGCGTCGCGGATAAAGAGTTCCTGTATCTTCTGGACAAACTGGCTCACCGAAGATTTCTCCCGGAAGGCGGGGGACTTTTTCCGCTCGTCACAGAACGCCCGAAAGGCAAGGAGTATGTCGTTCCGCAGGTGGAACACCCTCTCCTGCCGCGTAAGCCTGACCGCGAATTCCCGAAAATCCTTCTGGTCCTTCTTCTGAATCAGTGTCTCCAGCAGATTATTCATATCTCTCTCCCCGTTGTCACTCACCCCCTTGCAGCTCTCTCACAAAACCCGTAATGTTCCAGGCCCTCCAGAATCCCCCCGGCGTAGGGAGCCCGGGCGAAGTAGATGTTTTTGAGTCCCCTGAGCACCGCCAGTTCAGGGCTGTAATTGCCCACGACAATCCCCAGCGAATCCCCGCGGAGCATCTCCTCGTCGTTGCCCGTGTCGCCGCACACCGCAATGTTCTCCAGGGGAATCTCCCATTTGTAGCTCAGGTACCGTATGGCCTTCCCCTTGGAGGCCCGGAAGGGCAGAACGTCCAGGAAGCGGTCGCCGGAGTAGATGAGCTTGTAGCGCAGCTTGTTTTTCGTCAGGGCATCATGGATCAGGGTGATGTTCTCCTTCGAGGGGTCCATGTAGTAGCTCAGCTTGAACCGCCGCTGTGTCTCCGCCTCCTGGATCTTCAGAAAGGGGAAATTTTCCAGCACCGCCTGTATCCGCTCCCGGTTCCATTTGCGGGACAGATGCCGGTCCCACCCGGCGTCGTAGAGCCGGGAATCGCCGTAGTAAATCTCGGTACCCACCGAGGAAATGATCACGTCCGGCGGCATCACCCCCAGCTCCTCAAGATATTCGGCCGCCGATTCTGCAGTCCTCCCGGTGGCCACGCCGAACCCGAAACGGTCGCGATTCTCCCGGATGAGCGCCAGAAGCCTCTCCAGGTTCTCCTCCCCGCCGCCGATCAGGGTGTTGTCGATGTCCGTGATTAAGAAGTAGTTCAGCCGGGTGAGCCGCTTCCCGGCCATCTGCACTCGGAGATTTTCGGGAGCGTCTCCGGGCCTGGCGGGTTCCGGGAGCCCTGCTATCTCCTTCAGATAGCTGGCCACATGGGCCTTCCAGGTATAGTGCTTCTCCAGATTGACCACGCCGTTGCGCGAAAACCGCTTCCACCTCTCGCCGTTGGCGATGATCTCCTTGACCGCGTCCGCAATCTCCCGGGGGCTGGAGGGGTCCACCAGGATGCCGTTCTCCAGGTTTTTCAGAATATCCCTCGGTCCCCCGTCGTTGGTGGCCACCAGGGGCAGTCCGCACGAGGAGGCCTCGATCAGTGTGAGACCGAAGGGCTCCGTCATGGCGGCGTTTACGAAGACCCCCCCCTTCTCAGCGGCTATGCGGTAGAGCTCCGGGACCTCGTGCTCGAAATCATGCTTCTTGGGGATGGCCATCTTTCCGTAGAGATCGTACTTGTCCATGTGCAGGAGCATCTCCGTCAGGACGTCCCGCTCGTTCTCCTCCATGGAGGCAATGTCTTTCCTTATACCCGCGAAGACCGCCAGGTTCGCCATGGCCTGAAGCTCACGGTCGCTGCCGTAGGCGTCAATGAGGCCGGTGATGTTTTTCCGCTTGTCCGGCCGGCAGAGGGTCAGCACTATGGGCCGGTCGGGATGCAGGAAAAAGCGGTCCAGCTGTTCCAGTATGGAGACCCGGGCCTGTATCTGCACCTCGTCCTTCTTCCCCTCTGCCAGGCGGTCATAGTAGTAGGGATAGAATTTCCCGGTGTTGATGCCCGGCGGTATGACCCGGAACACCGGCAGTCTCCGGTTATGATAGAGTCCGTACTGGTCCTCGATCTCCTGCTGCGTGCTGGTGATGACGAGATCGGCGTACTTCAGCACCTCCTCCTCCACGCCTATCCGATGAAAGATCTTGTACTTCCTGACCATCTCCTCGTCGCTCATCCCGTGCAGGTTCAGCCGCTCCCTCTTGGACCGCCCCAGGGAATGCCCCGTAAAGACGAAGGGCACCCCCAAAAGCTCCGAGAGACGCATGCAGACATAACCGGCATCGGCGTAATGACCATGCACCAGATCCGGAACGGCCTTTTCCCGTTTTATGAACTTCAGGGTCTTGTCCACATACTCGTCCAGGTGATCCCAGAGGAGCTCCTTGCGGTGATATTTCTTTCCCCCGCACTGTATTCGTATGATGCGGAACTTCTCGCTGACCTCTTCGGCGGAACGGGAATAATCCTCCGATACGGTCTTGTCGGAGATCAGCCGGGTGAAGAGGTCCACACGGGCCACCTCCTTCCTTCCGCTGAGATGCCTGGCCATCTCCACCACATAGAGGATCTGCCCGCCGGTGTCGGCGTCCCGCCCCAGTTCCATGTTCTCCTGCCGCAGGAGGCCGTGCACGCTGAACATCTGAATGTAGAGACCTTTAGACATCACCCCCTCCCTCTTCCATTCTCCGGCGAATGCCGTGATAGAAGGAAACCTCCCGGGGCAGGGCCCCCCGTATGCCGCAAATCCGCGCGGCGAATTCCGAGGCCTCGCGGAGAATGAGTTCCGGACTCCACCCGAGGAGATACCCTGCTGCGGCCACCGCGGCATAGCCGTCCCCGGCCCCCACGGTATCCCCGCTCCCCGATACGGCCGGGGAGGGCGTCCGGTAATGCTCACCGCGGCAAAAGAGATCGCTGCCCCGGTCCCCCCGGGTCAGGAAAAGCATCTCCGCCGGATACCGCCGCATCAGCTCCCGGGCAAAGGCCTCCCCGCCGCCCTCGAAGTCGTGGAGGGCCTGCAGCGTTTCCGCCTCCTCCTCGCTGATCTTGAGGACATCGGCCCGGGCCAGGGAGGATTTAACGGATTCCCGCCCGTAACAGCGCGGCCGGAGGTTGATGTCGCAGAAGCAGCGGGTCCGGGGAGACCTCGCATCCAGGAAGCGCGCCAGGTCAAGCCTGAGCTTTTCCGTACGCTGGATCAGCGTACCGTAATAGACCAGCGCCGGATTCTCCTGCATCCGGGAAGCCTCCGCCGAAAGGTCCAGGCGGTCATAAGCCCGTTCCGGGAGTATGGTAAACTCGGGCACGCCCTTTTCGTTCAGCCGGACGTTCACCTCTCCCGTGGGCAGTTCCCGGTCCACCTGAACATCGCAGGGATCAAACCCCTCCGCCTCCAGGACCCGCCGCAGTTCCCCGCCCTCCACGTCATCCCCCACCCGTGTAAGGAAGCGGACCGGAAAGCCGAAGCGTCTCATATGGCAGGCAAAATTGAACGGGGCACCGCCGATCCTCCGGTAGTCCGGAAACACGTCGTATAGAATCTCCCCCACTACTAAAAGGGGGGGAAATATCCCTGTTTTTACCGATTTTCGTTCCATCTATAAATTATAATACCACAATATACACAAATGTCAATATAATTTATTAAATAATTTGAAAAATATTGATTATTTTTAAAATAATATTATATTCTTTATTTTATATGATTATTTTAGGTTTAATAATATGATCGTTTCATTCACCACACCGTCCGGGAGGAACCGGGAAATCCCCTTGACAGGAGTGCCCGGAGAGGGCTATACTTCGCCACCGATTCCAATCGCCGGAGGGAAGATGCCATGAGGGGAAGGAAGGACCAGTCACTGGAAATGCGCGTAGAGCTTCTCGAGGGGGAAATACAAACCCTGCGGGAGGAGATGGAAGGACTCCGGCGGCAGATCGCCCGGGGGGAGAAAAAACCGGAAGCCGGAGCCCAGGCTCCTCCGCTGGCCGCCCAGATCCCGCCCCCGCCGCAGAAGGAGCGGACGGCCGGCGGAAGTCCCGCACCGGTCTCTGATCTGACCCGTAATCAGAACTGGATCAACCGTATCGGGATAGGTCTTCTGCTCTTCGGCGTGGCCTTTCTCTTCAAGTATTCCATCGACCGCGGCTGGATCACCCCGGAGGTGCGGATCATCTTCGGCTTCCTCCTCGGCATCACGCTGGCGGCCGCGGGGATGCGGCTCTATGCCGCCTACCGTAATTACAGTCAGGTACTCATCGGCGGCGGAGCGGCAGTCCTCTATATCACCATATTCGCCGCTTTCCACCTGTATGCCTTTTTCCCCCATGCCCTGGCCTTCGCCCTGATGACCGTCGTGACGGTGCTCACCTTCCTCCTCTCCCTGCGCTGCGGGGAACCGCCCCTCTCCCTCATCGCCGCACTGGGAGGACTGGGAACGCCCTTTCTTCTGCATACCGGCGAGGGCAGCGTCCCCGCCCTGACGGTTTACGCCTGCCTGGTCCTCTGCGGGGCGGCAGCGGTGTACATCGCCCGGGGCTGGAAGTCCCTGCTCTGGACCGCCTTCTCCGGAGGGTGGATCGTCTTCCTAACGGCCTATTATCAGATCACCACTGGTCCCGCCCTGACCGAAAAAATCTTCCTGCAGGGGGGCATCCTGTTTCTCTGGCTGGCCTTCAGCCTGGCCCCCGCCCTGGCTTATATCCGAACGGAACCGCAGGCCGGCGGCGGCAGGGTCTACCCCCCGGGGTTCG
>CALCJG010000431.1 GCA_937967705.1 uncultured Spirochaetia bacterium | reverse complement strand
GCGGTCCTTTAAGGGAAGGAAGAGGCTTTCCCCCTGCTTGGCGCGGAAAAAGGAGAGATCACACTGCTGGCTCAGGAAGGCGAGCTGGGCAGGGATTTGTTTTGCCCCCTCCTTGTCGTATCCCTCGGAAAGGAAGAGGGTCACTGTGTCGGATGCGGCAAAGGTGTCAGGTCTCGTTTTGGCGTGCAGTTTCATTCTGTCCGTCCCCTTGAAAGGCGTTTTCAGAGAGATGGGGCGCCCTCGGGAGCCCGCAGAGAGAATCAAATAGGGGAAGGGAGAAGGGAAAAAGCAAGTATTATTTTAATCCTCCGCCGGTTTATAGCGGATCAGGCATTGCGGACCCTCCGGTCTGCTGATGATAAGGGTCCCACGGAAAATCCGGCCCGAAAGTGTGATGGTCAGGGAGGGGGGGCATTCGGTCCCGAGGGTATACTCCCCCGTGTCGAGGATTTCCACCCGGCCCCGGTCGCAGCTCACCGGTCCCTGGTAGTCCAGATAGCCCCGGCGGTGATCCTGTATCCGGAGGGAGGCAATCTCCCGGCCGGCCAGGAGGTCCGGGAGCAGGGGGGAGGGGATCTGCCAGCTCTGCAGGCTCTCTCCCCGGTCGATCATGAGATCGTAATGGTCCGGCTGTGTGATGTGATGGTGGATGACAAATCGCATGTCTGCCCCCTGACTGCCGGCTCCCGTTAGTCCCCGCCGGTCGTTTCGGATTCTTCCTTGTCCCATTGTCCTCCCGGGGACGGACTCATCAAGCCTTTTATCCACCCTTGTCAATTTCTCTTGAAAAATCCCATGATATAAGTATATTGATATAATCCGGTCGTCCCCCTCGTTCCAAAGAGACCCCGTGAAAGGAGATGACTGTAATATATGAGGACGGGTGATGTCATTTATATGAAAAAAGAGAACTCAATACCTGAAGCGGAATCCTGCCTGAACGGTTCCGGTTTCCCCTTTCGAACCGTTTTCACTTTTGAATATCTTCTCGAATACTGGCGCTGCCTGGAAAAGAATCATCCCTTCCGCCTGCTCTACGAATCCCGGATAAGGCCTCTGGAGGAAAACCATCACCCCCTCCTGAATTCTCAAAGCGCCCTTGCCTCCGTTGAGGCCCATCCGGACTCCGTCGGCGATCTGCTCAGCATCGTGTTTCCCCCTGCCTCGGCGGACAATGTCCTGGCCATAGCACAGCCGGTCAATTCCCTGGAGCCATTCTATCAGACTGAGGCCTACCGGAAGACCTTCGGGGGAGCCAGCATGGCCCCTCCCCCGGAAGAGGTGGAGGACATTCAACGGAGAGTCATACTGTATGTCTATTCCCGCATCCTAAACCTCTTCTATGGCTTCGAAATTTTTTACGACAACTCCCTGATGGTGAAGATCGTTAATCAGGAAACGGGACTTCTCAGGTTCTTCAACACCCTCTTCGACGATCGATTCATCCGGCTCGTAAAGGTTTCGGACCCCCCGGCGCTCTCCGACGAGCAGCGGGTGATGATCTCGGAGAACCTTAACGACATCGAACTGCTGCAGCGGATCATCCCTCCGGAGCATTTCGAGCTCCGGGGGTTCATCATCGTCCAGAAAACCGACGTGACCACGCAGGCGGTGATTTCCGAGATCAAGCGAGAACTCCTGAACAAGAGATCAATCCTGGAGGCGGACCGATTCAGGGAGCTCCAGAGCCTCATCCGCACCCTGCTGTGCAAAAGCGATTTGATCCTGGCTCTCTCGGCGATTCATCACGACCGGGCGCTGGTGCTCAACACGGCGCCGGACGGCTGTGTGACCCCGGAGTGCATTTACCGGGATTCCCGACATTTCCATATAGAGGATTTCCAGGGGTCCCTCTTCGAGCGAGCGGCTGTCGAGGGCAAGCCGCTGATCATCAACGATTTTCCAGAATACTCACGAACATCCCCCCTGCATCCGATAAACGAGCAGATCCTCTGCAAGAACGTGAAATCCCTGCTGGTCCATCCCCTGATGATGGAGGACCGGATGGTGGGGCAGTGCGTGCTGATGTCCGAACAGACCTACGCCTTCGATCCGCTGAATCTCATGAAGCTGGAGGACGTCTATCCCCTCTTTGCCCTGGTTATAGCCCACGCTCTGGAGGATTTCGACAACGAGGTGCAGTCCCTCATACAGTCCTCCTTCACCTCGATTCATCCCTCCATCGAGTGGCGTTTCCGCAGGGCGGCTGTCAACTTCATAGATCACGGGGCCGAGGGGAAAGTGCAGCCAATGGAGCCCATCGTCTTCGACAGCGTCTACCCGCTCTACTGCGCCACCGACATACGCGGCTCCTCCACTCAGAGGAATCACGCCATACAGGGGGACCTCCGGGACCACCTCCTCATGGTGCGGGAGATCATCGCCGAGTCCGCCGCTGCCCGGACCCTGCCGGTGCTGGACGAGTACCTTTTCCGCATCGATTCCTTCCTTGCGGACCTGGAGGACGGCCTGGTGAGCGGCGATGAGATCGGGATCATGCAGTTTCTGCATACCGAGGTGGAGCCTGCCTTTGATGATCTGCGGGCCTTCGGAGAGGGGGTGGCGGCGAAAATTGACCGCTACTGGTCCGCGATGGATTCCGGGACCGGTTCCCTATACCGCAAAAGGCGGGATTTCGATGAGAGCGTGGATCTCCTCAACCGGACCATATCGGCCTATCTCGACCGCGTCCAGCCGGAAGCGCAGGCCATGTTTCCGCACTATTATGACAAGACCACCACGGATGGTGTGGATCAGAACATGTACATCGGCGCCTCCCTCAACGCCGACGGGCGCTTCGATCGGCTCTACCTGAGGAATCTCCGACTCTGGCAGCTCATGACCCTCTGCGAGATCGCGCGGATCACCGACGCCCTCACGGACCGGCTTCCCGTCTCCCTGGAGACGACTCATCTTGTGGTGGTCCAGGATGTGCCTCTGACCCTGGTCTTCAAGACCGACGAGAAGAAGCTCGCGGTGGAGGGGGCCTACAACATCCGTTATGAGATCATGAAGAAGCGGATCGACAAGGCCGTCGTGAAGGGCACCGGGGAACGTCTCACCCAGATCGGCAGGATTGCCATCGTCTATTCGCAGAACTCCGAAGCCGCCGAGTACCGGCAGTATATCGAGTTCCTCACCGCCCGGGGATTCCTGGAAGGGGAGGTGGAGGAGTTCGTGCTCGACGACATGCAGGGAGTCAAGGGGCTCCGGGCCCTGCGGGTTTCCATAAACCGGAAGGATTCCGGCGTCCAGCGGGAACCCCTGCTCCATATACTCCGGGGCGCCTGAAGCGCTGCCAACCCTCCTATTTTCAGAGATTGCCGCTTCCGGGAGGCGGGAGGCGTGTTTTTTCCTTATCTCTTCCATAGATGTTCCAATACGAGGAGGGATGAGATGAAGATACTGTTGATACTGCCGGCGGCAGAAAAATACCGGATCACCGAGAGTTCTGCCAGGGTTCCTCAAAGGAGGATGCTCCGCTTCAGCATTCTCCCTCTCACCGCTGTGGCCGCGCTGACCCCCGATGAGCACGAGGTGCAGATCTGCGACGAAAACGTGGAATGCCTGGATATGAACACCGATGCCGAGGTGATCGGCATCAGTTTCATGACGGCCCTGGCGCCCCGGGCCTATGCCCTGGCCGGGGAGTTCAGGAAAAGGGGCAAAACGGTCG
Organism: uncultured Spirochaetia bacterium; assembly: GCA_937967705.1. Lineage (GTDB taxonomy): Bacteria > Spirochaetota > UBA4802 > UBA4802 > JAGODF01 > CALCJG01. The sequence continues at coordinate 935 of CALCJG010000431.1, read as the reverse complement.
TGGCCGGAGGATATCACCCCACCCTCTGCCCCGAGGAGGCCTCCATGCACTTTGACGCGGTGGTGGCGGGAGACGCGGAGGGGATATGGCCGCGGTTGCTGGAAGACATCGTCAGCGGCGAACTGAAGAAGATTTACCGCTCTGACGGCTGCAGGTCCCTGGAGCGGATGCCAAGACCCCGACGCGATCTCATGGGAAAAAAGTCGCGCCACTATGCCACGGTTTATGCCGTGCAGGCCACCCGGGGCTGCCCTCATAGCTGTACCTACTGCTCCATCGCCGCCTTTCACCGGGGGACGTTCCGGAAGAGGCCTGTCGCGGAGGTGATCGCCGAGCTTGGCGCTGTGGCTCGGGATTTCATCTTCGTGGACGACAACATCATCGCCGATCCCGATTATGCGAAAGAACTCTTCAGGGCCATGATCCCCCTCGGAAAGCGCTGGGTCAGCCAGGCCTCCCTGAAGATCGCCGATGACGCTGAGCTCCTCTCCCTGGCCGGCCGGGCGGGCTGCAGGGGGCTTTTCATCGGCATTGAAACCATCGGCGCCGGGAACCTCGCCTCGGTAAAAAAGGGGTTTAACGCCGAGAGGGCGGTTGAGGGGAGGATCAAAGCCCTGCACGGGGCGGGGATCGGTATTATCGCCGGGATCATCGTGGGTATGGACCAGGATGATGCGGCCTCCTTCGAGGCCACGCTGGATTTTCTTCAGAAGAACCGGATTGACGCCGTGCAGGTCAACATCATGACTCCTCTGCCGGGAACGCTGCTGCACCGCTCACTGCGGGAGGAGGGGAGGATCGCCGATGAGGATCTCAGCCATTACGACTTCCGTCACGCCGTGATCGTACCGGCCCGCATGTCGCGCCGGGACCTGCAGGACGGGGCTGACTGGCTCTACCGGTCCTGTTACCGCCTGGCCCGGACTTTTCTCCGG
>CALCJG010000430.1 GCA_937967705.1 uncultured Spirochaetia bacterium | reverse complement strand
CCACCGAGATCTACACTCTTTCCCTACACGACGCTCTTCCGATCTTCTTTTCCCCCCCTTCGGAGGGAGGGCGGTCATCGGCATCGATCCGGGTATACGCACGGGATGCAAGGCGGCGGTCCTGGATGAGCGGGGTGATTACCGGGAGTTCATGACCCTCCGGCTCAACGTTAACGAACAGGAGGCTGAGAAGCTCCTCTCCTGGGTGGAGCGGTATTCCGTGAAGGGGGTGGCCGTGGGCAGCGGCACTTTCGGGAGGGAAACCTACCGGATCGTTAAGAGGGTCCTTGAGGGAACCGGAGTGGTGACGGCTCTGGTGGATGAGGACGGGGCCAGCATCTACTCCGCCAGCGAGGAGGCGCGGGAGGAGTTCCCCGATCTTGATGTAACGGTCAAGGGAGCCATCTCCATCGGGCGCCGTTTCCAGGATCCCATGGCGGAACTGGTGAAGATAGACCCCAGATCCCTCGGTATTGGCCAGTATCAGCATGACATCAACCCTGCGCTGATGCGGGACAGGCTGAGGGAGACGGTGGAGTGGGCGGTCAACCGTGTAGGGGTCAATCTCAACACGGCGGGATATCAGCTCCTGGGATATGTGTCCGGGCTCGATCGGAAAAAAGCGCGACAGATCGTAAGCTACCGGAGCAGGTCAGAGAGGATACGCTCCCGGGAGGAGCTGCGAAACATACCCGGCATTGGGCCCAAGGCTTACGAACAGGCGGCGGGTTTCCTGCGCATCCGGGAGGGAGACCACATTCTGGATGGGACCGGGGTGCATCCGGAATCCTACGGAGATGTGGAGAAGATCGCAGCCCATTACGGCATGACCCTCGAGGAACTGGTGGATCATCCCGGCAGGATCGATGCGGAGGAGATCAGGAGGACTTTGGGGATACGGGAGCTTGATTCCCTCCTTTCGGAGCTTCATCAGAAGGGATTGGACCCCCGCTGCGAGTTCAGCACCGTGGAGTTCCGTGACGATATCACCTCGCTGGAGGATCTCACTGAGGGCATGGTTCTGACAGGGGTTGTGGACAACATCGTGGCCTTCGGGGTCTTTGTGGATATCGGTCTCAAGGAGAAGGGGCTGGTCCATGTCTCGGAGGTTTCCGATTCCTACGTGAAGGACATCAACAGCCTCCTCTCCGTGGGGGATCAGATCCGCGTAAGGGTGCTGGGGTTGGACCGGGAGCGGAAGCGCATCGCCCTCTCCTGCAAGGGGTTGTCTTGAGGGCAAAGGCCTGGGACGCATCCCCTGCGGGTGCGCTCAGTTGCGGCCGGGGTCTTTGATCCCCTGTATCTCCTCTTCGATGACGTTCAGCCTTTCGGATAGCCGCTCCATCGAGCGCTCTATCCGAATCTTCTCTTCCATGAGGCGCTCCAGCCGGTCGCTGCTCCTCTTCTGCGTGGCGAATTCCTTCTTCACCATGTCGGGGCTCTTCCCGTCCAGGAAGGCCTGCTCGGCTTCCCGACGCTTGTCCTCATCGGCGATGCGGGCGACGATCTTCATGTTTTCATAGCCGATCTCAGGGGAGATGTTCATCCCGGAAACCTTCATGAGACTGCGGGCCGCCGTCCGGTGCAGTCCCAGAACGCGGTCCACGTAGTCGTAGAAGCTCGCCTGATGCCGCTCGCAGAGTTCCATCGCGTGCATCAGGAGCTGGCCGAAGGATTTCATGAGCTGCCCGTTGGCCGAGAGAAAACCTTCTTTTATACGCTGGGTGAGATCTATGAATTCCGGCTCGATGTTGAAGATGTTGATGTAGATCTCTTTTTCCTCCGCAAGGAAAAGGAGCTTGTGGAGGATGTCCCAGAATTCCGTGGTGTGGGAGCGGCTGGTCACCGGCAGGGGAGATTGCGTGAAATGGATGTGATGAGCGAACTCGTGAATGGCGGTATACATGAGGGAATTGTCATTGTCGAAATTCTTGTTGTGGAGGATGATCTCCCGCGACTCGGGGTGATAGAGCCCGTTGGCTCGTTTGCTTGCCTTGCCCGAAAGGGTTACGGTAAAATCCTCCACGCTGTTGTCCAGCTCCAGGAGGCGGCTTTTGATCTGGTCCTGATTCATGTTTCGAACTATCTCCCTTTTTCCCTGAAAGTAACGGGAACAGGTAGTAAAATTATCTTGATGATTTGTAAACCATTAATTATTCTGCTTTTTCCGGGAAGACGGGGGGGATGGCCCGGCGGTAAAAAATCCCGGAATCGTGTTAAATAATCAAGGGAGCTGTAATGTACCAGCCATGAAAGGGACCAACTTTATCATCTTCTTTTCCGTCTTTCTGCTCCTCTATGGTCTTGTAAATTTCTACATTTACCTGCGGGGCAGCCAGGCTCTTCCCAAAAACGCGATGCTTCACCGGGCTTATACGGTGTTTTTCCTGGCCGTTTCCCTCTCCTATGTTTTCGGGCGCGTGCTG
>CALCJG010000429.1 GCA_937967705.1 uncultured Spirochaetia bacterium | reverse complement strand
ATGCCCCTCGCCGTGGTGGTCGCGTTCTTCAAGCGGCGGTCGCTCCCCTGGACCACGACGCCGGGAGCGTCTTCACCGTCCTCCGCCAGTTCCACGATCCCCCGGTTCATCACGCTGGCTTCCTTCAGCCGGCGGTCATTACCCCTGACGACACAATCAGCATCCGCCTCGCCGTCCTCCGCCAGACGGCAAATTCCATGAGCGAAGACAGTTGCCTTCTTCAGGCGGCTGTCATTACCCCTGACGACCGCCATATCGGAATACATACCGTCTGGGCAGAGCTTTACAATCCCATAATTGTTCTCAGTTGCCTCCTTGAGGCGCGAATCGCTGCTTCGTACAACGGTTTCCGGATTAACCTCCCGGTCATAGGCAACCCGTACAATGCCCGGTTTTATGTCCGTGGCCGGCTGCAGCCTCGAATCGGACGCCTGTACCGCCAGACCCTCACGGCATTCGCTGTCATTGGCCAGCTGGATGATGCCCTTGAAAATGGTTGTTGCATCCCTCAGACGCCGATCGCTCGCCTGGACCACTGTTCCGAAATCATCCTCCCCATCCTTGGCCAGCTTTACGATACCGGCGCTGAAAACCGAAGCAATGGGTGTCAGATCCCCGATATTATGGGTATGATAGGGGTTGAGATAAGCGGCGGATATCTCCATCCCCCCAAGCCGTACGCCGTGTAGATTCCCCTCCAGGCGGGTGCCGTTTACCAGCAGATGCAGATAACGAACAGGGGTAACCTCGATATCCCAGATATACCTCCGAGACGGTTCCGAAACAAAACCCTTTTCCTCCAGGATCGTGTTCCAGACATTATTGTCTGTACTTACCTCCAGGGCAAAGTGCTCGGGAAATCCGTGTATCCCCAACCCCGTCGAGATGAGGGCCAGCTGGTTTATATGGAAGATATTGCCCAGATCCAGCTGTATGACCTCCTGCTCATTGGTGCTCTTTAATTCCGACTCCCAGAAGGTTTCCTTCCGAACATCCAGGAGTTTCTGAACATCATGCTCATGTGCTGAGGTGCTGCTGGCCTGGATACTCTTTACGCCTGCAATCCCCGCCGACAGAGGGCCGATCTCCGAATAAAATCTGTTGTCGATTTTTCTGTGTTTGAGTATAAACACCTTGATGTAGCGCGCATAGGTAATGGGAAAATCGACACCGATTTTCCTTGATTCATCCACCTCGCAGTGTTTTTCATTGAAGAGCACCTTCCAGGATGTTCCGTCTTTGCTGCCCTCCAGCCGGAACGATATCGGGAAGGCATCTCCACCCGAGCTCGCAGCCTTCATTTCTACAAAGTTAAAGGGCAATTCCTCTCCATAATCCAGAACGACATAATCCCTTGTCATGGAATTATGCTGCTTCGTCCGCCAGAATCCTCCCTCCTTGAGTAGATACGCGGAGGAATGAACATCGTCGGATTGTGAAGAACATTCGGTTATGCTGCCCTTGTGGATTTGTCTGCGGCTCACGTTGATAAAGATCATACCTATTCTCCCGGTTGTTTGCTGTCCCTCATCCTTTTCTCTGATTTCTGATGCCCCATCTGATCAGGCTGCTCTGCCGTCACAAGGCTGCAACGGGGCTGTGCAACACTCCCTTGCAGGAGAGATCCAGAACAGGAATGATGAGTGGACGGCCAGATGGTCTATTTAATCCGACGAATACCGCCGATACGGATTATCACCACTTTTTATATATCATGTCTTCATAGCCCTGAAGAATGTAGAAGGTGGCCCTGTCAAAATAGAGAACCACTCTGTTGTTGAGATCCAGGGCCTCCTTGTAGACAGAGGCATCATAGTGAAGTTTATCCATAACAAAAAGCCAGAGATGGCGCTTCTGCAGTACCAGCGTCTTTACAGCCTGGGAAAAGGGGATGCCCTGAGTAAATCTCTCTCGACCGAGCTTCAGGTAATGCTTGGATATCTCATCTTTGGAATATTTCTTTACTATCCATTTTGACAGCTCCCGGTAGATTCGGTTTCCTGCCTCATAGATATCCTGCCTGTCCAGTTTCCGATAGGCTATGGTATCCGGATTTTTCAGAAGATCGTTCATATACATTTCCGTGATCTTCTGATGATTCTCCTCGATTAATTCAACAAAGCGGTTTTCTAAAATATTGATGCCTCTTATCATATCCTCACCCCGATTGTTACATTAATCCTGCAAAAATCGATTATGTCCCTTTCTCAAAGACGCTTAATGCTTTCCATACATTTGTAAATCAATAAAGTCAAACAAAAATTGCCTGTCCGGACATCAGGGTTGGAATTTGATATCTTCCGCCTTGACCTCAGGGTTCTCCCCCATGACCCGTTTCAGGGCTTCCAGCACATCCTCCTCGGTATAGATGTCCCGCAGACAATAGGGGCGGAAGAAGTCCTTACCGGGAGGAAAAAGCACCAGAAAGGGGATGGATCGACTTCCAAGCCTCTTCAGAAGCCATTCCGCATCTGGGTTATTACGGGTCATATCCGCTTCGAACAGAGTCGCACCCATATCCCTCATTCTTTTCTGAACCGCCCCGGTGTACAGGGAGGTGTTCTCCACAAGTTTACAGTTAGGACACCAGTCCGCTGTAAATTTTACTGCGGAGATCCCTCCCTGACGGGAAACCTTCTCCAATTCCGCCAGGGAAAAGTTTTTCGACTCTCTGTTTACTGCCGCATCACTTTTCCTGAAAAGAAGAGAATAGGATACCCATGAACCGCCGGCAAGGAGGATTACCAGCATCAGGGCGGATAGCGCTCTTCTTCCGGGCGGTTCTGTCGGCGCACCGTATCTCCCGTACTGCCATAACCCAAGCCCCAGAAACAGCAGGAACCAGAGGGTTGGGACAACGTAATCTCTTTCCAGTATTCCTATCAGGTACACCGCCGTACCCACCAGGAGGAAACCCATTATCTGTTCCAGGGTTATGGTCCAGCCTCCCGGTTTGGGGATGAACCTGATCAGTCCCGGCCTCAAGGCTATGATCAGATAGGGGAGGGACATCCCCAGCCCCACACTAAAGAATATCAGGAATATCACCAGGGGGGGCTGAAGCAGTGACCAGGCCAGAGTTCCCCCGAGGAAAGGCCCGCTACAGGGAGTCGCGAGAAGGGTTGCCAGAAGCCCCTTTACATAGGCATCGAGATAGAGATTGGATCTCTGCCCGGCCATCCTCCCAATAAAGGAAGGTATGTTGATGGAAAAAACCCCGAACAGGGAAAGGGACATGGCAAAGACGACACCGATCATGGCGATAAGGAACCATCTCTTCTGAAAAAGCTCTCCCCATTTGTAACCCAGAAAGGCCGCCAAAGCAGCCAGGACGATGAATATTGTCAGGATACCCAAGGTAAAGAGCAGGGAGGTCCTGAGAACAACCTTCTTATCCTCCCCGGCGTTTCGGATGAACCCTACAATCTTCAGGCTGACAACCGGGAGAACACAGGGCATGAAGTTGAGAATCAGCCCGGCCAGAATTCCGAAAAAAACAGCCTGAAGGATTCCGGAGATGTTATTGGAGGCTATACACTGTGGCTTGAACTCCCATCCCTGCCTGCCCTCGCTAACAGTTTTTCGGGAATCCTCATTGAGAGCAGCTCCGAGAAATCCGGGGGGACGGGACCTGAGGAACTCTGAAACAGACTCATTATCCGCAAAGCTCTGCTTCGTTCCAGCGGGCAGCACTTTTATTTTATGCTCCAGCTGGAAATCCCTGGGAATACAGGCCTTTTCGCTGCATAACAACGTTTCTACCTGAACCAGTACCGTATAGTCCCCCGGCACTGCCGCCTTCAGCGCCTGGAAGGGAAGAAAGAGGTTCGTCCCTCCCTCATAAATCCAGACATAGTCTTTCAATCCCGGAGGAGTGTACCTTTTGGCAGGAAGGAATCGGGCAGGTTCGAATCGCAGAGCATCAGGGGCCTTTACACTCACAAGGGTTGGTTTGCCAACGCCGGGCCCCAGGGGATTCCCGTAGATATGATGCCCCAAAGGGATCAGCATCCGCAGGGTCACGTAACCCGATCCTCCTGCGGTTACCTCTGTTACAGACGGACTGGGTTTCACGGACAGATCTGTTATCCTGTCTTCAGAGCAGCGCATCCCTCCATAAAGAAGGACAGGGAACAGCAGGAGGAAGGCCATTCTCCTAAACTTTTCCCTCTTTATCCGCTTCATCACATCACACCTCATCCGCACTTTCCCTTTGTCCCTTTATTTTTTCAGACTACACCTTTAATATCCTCTACCGAGCGGATATGTCAATATTTTTTAAAACGGTAAAAAGTCCTTTTCTTTTTTTCCCCTTCTTACCATTATGCATTTCAAAGGCCTCGCATGAGGGATCATCAAGAAATACGATGCATCAGATGCGGTAAGTGCTGCCTGGCGGACATGTCCGCCTTCGTTTCCGAGGTAACCAGCGAGGATCGTGAACGATGGAAGCGTGAGGGAAGAGAGGATATCCTCCATGTCATCGAAAACGAAAGCCCTGTCTGGGCAGGTGACCATCTCGTCTCCTCAATAACAGGGAGATATATCTACGGATGTCACTTTTTGACCTGGGAAGACAGCCATTACACCTGTTCCATTTATGAAACGAGGCCTCTGGTATGCAGAAATTTTGAACCAGGGTCTTCGGATATATGTCCGCTTCACAGGATATGCAGGCCAAAGTGAAATATACTTCAAATCAGGAACACCCATGAACGGTACACCCATCAGACCCTCTCAGGGAGTCGTCTTTAAATTGATTTTCGTAAATGTGGGCATTTTTGCCTTTCAGGCCCTTTTTGCGGACAACCTCTATGCCACCATCCTTGAGTATTTTGCCCTCACACCGGCCTTTGTCGTCCACCGGCTTTACGTATGGCAGATCTTTACCTATATGTTTCTTCATGGAAATCTATGGCATATCTTTTTCAACATGTACGCCCTTCTTATCTTCGGTATCCCCATCGAACAGGAATGGGGGAGCCGTCGTTTTCTCCTGTATTATTTCTTTACAGGAATCGGCGCGGGAATTTCAATATTCCTCATCAATCTCATTGCTCGGGGCCCCGGATACGTCAGTCCCACACTGGGCGCATCAGGTGCCGTTTTCGGTCTTCTCCTGGCTTTCGGAATCCTGTATCCCAACGTTGAGCTGCTGCTTTTCTTCATTCTTCCCATCAAAGCCAAACACCTGGTCATCCTCTACGGCATTCTCGAATTGATCATGGAGCTTTCCTCATCAAGCAGCCAGATCTCCCATGTAGGTCACCTGGGAGGACTGCTCTTCGGCATCATCTATTTTCTAGTATTCAGGAAAAGGGCTCTTTCCTTTAAGGCAAAAATCATCCAGTCCAGGATTAAAAAGAACCTAGAAGAACACAGCAGCGCCCTTCAGGAAAAGACCAGCACCAGCGATCACAACAGCCTGGAATACAAGGTCAATATCCTCAAAAAGCTCAAGCTGGGAGGACCCGACGCCCTTACCGGCGACGAATACCAGTTTGTCAATTACATGAGGATCATGATGGAGGGGAGATACGCC
>CALCJG010000428.1 GCA_937967705.1 uncultured Spirochaetia bacterium | reverse complement strand
ACCGCCCCCCGCATGAAATCCGCCTGCCCCCCCACCCCGCTGTAAAAGGTGCTCCCGATGGATTCCGCCGTGGCCTGTCCCGTCAGGTCGATCTGAAGGGCCGCGTTGATGGCCACCATGTTCTTCTGGCTGCCTATGATGAGGGGATTGTTGGTATAATCGATGGTGCGGAATTCAATGGTGGGATTGTCATGGAGGAAACGATAGGTCTCCTTTGTGCCCATGCAAAAGGAGGCAACGGTCTTGCCCCTGTCCAGAGTCTTGCGGCTGTTGTCCACCGCCCCGCATTTCATCAGATTGACGATCCCGTCTGTGAGGAGTTCCGAATGAACCCCCAGGTGTTTCTTCTGGGAGAGATTGGCAAGGATGGCGTTGGGCATGCTGCCGTATCCCACCTGAATGGTGTCGCCGTCTTCCACGATCTTGGCCACGTATTTCCCTATGCGCTGGGCGATCTCGTCAGGCACCTCGGGATTGAATTCCAGTATGTCTTCCTCGCAGGGCAGGATGAAATCGATGTCATTCACGTGAATGAAGGTATCCCCGTGCACCCGGGGCATTCTGTTGTTGATCTGTACGATGACCAGCTTGGCCCGCTCCACAGCGGCTTTCACGATATCGACGCTGATCCCCAGGCTCATGTATCCGTGCAGATCCGGCGGGGAAACCTGTATCAGCGCCACATCCACGTTGATCAAACCCCGGTTGAAGAGCATGGGCACCTGGGAGAGGAAGATTGGCGTGTAATCCGCCATCCCCTTGTTGACGGCATCCCGGGTGTTGTCCCCCACGAAGAAGGAATTGAGACGAAAATTCCTTTTGAACTTTTCATCGGTATAAGGCGCAACGCCCAGGGTCCAGACATGCATGACCTGTGCGTCGAAGAAGGCCTTGGGATAGGACTCGATGTACTTCACGAGGGCCCCTATTAGATACTGGGGCTCACCGCAGGCGGTACCTATGAAGATACTGTCGCCCCGGTGGATATGGCTGAAAACGTTTTCTTCTTTTTCAAACTTCTCGGGATAAGTCTGCCGGATCTTCTCCAGATCGCCGTAATTGCCCGCTAATGCCATGATCCCCCCGCTCGAAAGAGTTATACAAATCAAGGGTACTTTGTTACTGCAAATATGCCTATAGACAATTATAGCACGATATTCCGAAATCCGGAAAAAGACAATTACTTTTTAGCAAAGTATTGTAGGGGTGATGTCGTCCGTCGGGGAAACAGGGGGAGAGAAATCCGCCGCCCCGGCGTCCATTGCAGAAAACGCCGATGCGGCGGTTGATCATATCCGGTCTAACCGATCTTACCGGCAACCTTCTTGCTGACTGCCTTGGCTTCCTTGACCATGCGGTCCAGCAGATCCGCCACGGTCGGCGTGTCGTGGATAATCCCCGTTATCTGACCGATGGGAAGCACGCCCCTTTCATTGTCGCCGTCCATCGTCCCCACCTTGAAGGCCTCAAAACCGATTGCCATGCGGGCCATCTGAATGGAGCGTTTCCAGCCCGCCAGGAGGATACCCACCGCCAGTTTCAGCCAGGGAAATCCCAGGAGCGCGGCAATCTTGCGGGAATTGATGAGGGCGCTCAGCGGATTGAGTTTCTTGTTGATCAGCTTCCTGGCTCCCTTCGAATCCATCACACGGGCAGGCAGTCCATCCACCTTGTCCGTATAGATGGTATCGTAAACATCCCGCTCCACGCTCATCTGTTTCTGAGAGGAGTGTACGGGACTTTCCACAGTATTCATGAAACGGGTACCCATGGCGATGCCCTCTGCCCCGAGGGCCAGAGCCGTCAAAAGTCCCCGTCCGTCGGCAAAACCGCCCGCGGCGATGACAGGGATATCCACCGCATCGGCGATGCTGGGCACCAGCGCCAGTGAAGTAACCGCTCCTCCGTGTCCCGCGGCCTCATGTCCTGTGACGATGAGAGCATCCGCGCCGTCCCGCTGGGCGGCCAGGGCGTGTTTCAGAGTGGTCACAGTGGCCACCACCTTACCCCCATAGGCATGTACTTCCTTGGAAATCCAATCGCCCTTGCCCAGGGCGTAATTGACCACGGGCACCTTGTTCTCTATTAGGATCTTCGCATTTCGCTCGGCACCGGGGAAGTAGAGGGTAACATTGGCGGCAAAGGGCTTCTTGGTCAGCTCCTTCACCTTGCGGATATATTCCTTAGTCTCCTCGGAATTCAGGATACCGGTCGCCAGGATTCCCAGACCGCCGGCGTTGCAGACCGCGGCTACCAGCTCCGGGGTGCTGATCCAGCTCATGCCGGAGAGGATGATGGGATATTTGATCTTGAACAGCTCTGTGATGCGGGTTTTCATAACTGACTCCTCTTTTCAATATATTTATTGCCTGTAAAGGGGCGCTCCCCATCCGCGGAAGCGGGATCTTCCGCGCAAATCCGGCCTGTTACGGCCCGGGAGGCCGATGCTGCAAGGGTTATCCCCTGAAGGAGTCCTGTCAATTCAATTCCGCATATCAGCGGAATTTTCCTCGATTCATAGTCTCCGAACCCGTTTTCCTAAAAGTGCTTGCCATCCCCCTGCCGAGGGTTACGATTTCTCCGGAAGCGGCGCTTTATCCATGAAGGAAACCATTCCACCAGAAAAAAGAAGGACCGGGGAAATCCTCTTCTGCGGGATCTCCCACGGCGATCCCCATTGCCGGGAAAAGATCCTTGCCTTTCTCGGGGAATATCAGCCGGAGATCATCCTCCTCGAGGTGAGCCCCTTTGCTCTTCTCTTCCGTCTCACCCTGGGACGGGTCTACCTGGCCCTTCTGCGCCGGCGCATCTCCCGGCTCGGACCCTCATCTCCGGCCGGTCTGGAGAACCTGATCCGCTATCTCTCCCTTCCCCGGGAGTACCGGGCCGTACAGGAGCACTGCCGGAAGACCCGATGCCGCTACCGCCTCGTCGATTCATCCCTCTTCTCCTTGCTGCATCTGAGAAAGGCCCATAAAATCCTCTCATGGGAAAACCTGCGCATGCATCGGGAGTTCAGGGAGGACCCCTTCCAACAGGAGAGGACAATGGCCCGGAGGATTCTACAAGACGGGGACGACCTGTTGAGGAAGATCAAACTCGATGCCTTCCGGCGGGATGATCTGCTGCAAAGGCGGGAACGGATACTCATCCGCAGGGTTGGAAACGAGCTTCGCCGGAATCCCGGGAAGAGGTTGTGCTACATCGGAGGCTGGGAGCATCTGATGGAGGATGCGGAGGGCTGCACCCTCTACTCGCACTGGAGCAGATCCCGACGACGCCTGATCATCTGAAGACCGTTTAGGGAACCTGCATGCGGCAGCACCGGACTTTATTTCCCCTTTTGAAAACGGAAGGTTTCCACAATCCTCCCCGCCTCTGCCATCCGCGCTTCCAAATCCGATGGACAGGCCTGTCCGGTACTGTAGTGCACATGATACTGACGGTTATGGGCAAAGGATACTATCTCCTCATAAACATCCCCCTTCCCCTTTGCCTGTAAATCCTTAAGCCTTCGGTACTGGTCAGAAGAGAAGAACGTCAGGGCGAAGAGATTGGCATACCCGCTGACCTCGCCGCTCCAGGATTTGTCCCGGGTGGGCAGACAGAAGTAGACGGTAATCGCCTTGATCCCTAGAGGCCAGATGGTCGTTTTTTGACAGACCCGGAATCTCTTCCAGGAGGGGGGCAGCCTCAGCTGAAACCCCGGCAGGGGATGTGTATAAAGGATAGGGAACTCCGCCAGAACCTTCGCCCCCGGTTTCTCTGCCGGCTTGACGCCGGTACCGGAATGCGCGGAGTAACACGCCGACAGGTAGATCAGAGAAACCAGCAGATAACACCCAATCCGTCTAACGCCCATAAAACGCCTCCAAAACACAGGTATGGATAAATATTACACTCCGTCAAAGAGAAAGGAAAGACTTTTTCTCCGGGAGGGCCGGTGAATCCTCTTGCAGGGACCTCATGTGCGGAATTTACAAGTGTTCGGCAGGTTAAAATATAAGGAAACCCGGATTTCCTCCCCGTCCGTAAGGGAGGGCGGCACGGGTCACTTGATGAAGATCACCCTTTCAATCCCTGATCCCCAAGGAAGGAAGGAAGGAAGGAAGGGGCGGGAGTCCGCGGGAGGATCACTTCCGGGCATGAATCATCAGCACCACGCCGAAGGGCTTGAGAAAACCCAGATGCCGGTTGGCCAGGTTTTCCAGGCGATCCGATATTTTTCTCAGCGGCCGGTGCAGAAAGCGGGGAACCAGTATGTAATGCCAGGTCCATTTGGTATGGAAATTCCAGGGGGGGCGGAATTCATGGGCGGTGATTTCCACATTGCTAAAAATCCCCCGGCACATACGCCGTATTTCCCCCGGACGGTAGAAGCGCATCCGAATGGGATCGCGGTAGCGGAATACATGGATGCTGATGAATTGCAGGAAGCTGAAAAGGAGATTCTCCGGGGCGAAACGGCCGGGAACCCGTACATGGGCCGTACCTCCCTCCTTCAGCACGCGGCTGATCTCCTGCATCACCTCCCGGCCGTTTTCCTTGGAGAGATGCTGAAGAACCAGAAGAGAATAGACCCGGTCGAAGGAGTCTTCCCGGAACGGGAGCCGGGTCCCATCGCCCCGGGTAAGCCTCGGGATATGCCCGTTCTTCTTAAGGTGATCCCGGGAGAGGGAAAGCATCTTTCCGGAGATATCGAGCCCCACGCCTATACCCTTTCGGTCCATCACCGGTTTGAGCACCCGACCCCAGCCGCAGCCCAGATCCAGAATGAACTCCCCCTCCTTCATGGGAAAGGGCGGCGGGGCATCCAGGAGGTCCCCGTAATAATCCTTCAGCAAAACCTCGATTCCCAGGGTAATGAAGGGGGCGTCCTTCTCGGCCCCTTCGTCCCAGACCCCTATATATTCCTTAAAAAAATCCTTCTCCCTGATTATCATCCCCTCATTCCATCCCTGTCTCACTAAGCTAGCAATGGCACAGCAACGATCGGATCATTGGAGATCACCATAAACAATGCGGAGCGGGCCTCAAAGACCTGAAATCTCCTCATGCCGGCAACCGTCATCCCTGCACTGCAACCAAGGAACAGCAACTGCCCCGGGGCGTCAACATTAATACCCCCGGGGAAACATGCAGGGTTCCGAAAAACCTTTTCACTCTTCATGATTAAGCAAAGGGGATCCGATCAGGAAAAACACGGCGTGACTCGTCTCTCCCCCGGGGCCTCAGGGGTGGTATTTCAGTGTAAGGGGAGATTTTTTAAAAGTGACGTGACGATGCGGGATCTATTACTGCCGGTCCGGGGTCTATCCGTATAAACAGGATATCCCCGGGAAGAAACAGGAAAACCCGCTTCCGAAAGCCCCTCCTCCAAATCCCCGGGGAGAGCACGCTCCGGCAAGCGGGTTTACCGACAGCAAAGGTAAATCAGCTTTTACTGTTCAGGCAGATAAATCGTGAAAAGCATGTTCTGGGGCTCTTCACGGAAAACGACTTCCCAGCCCTCATTGTTGAAGAAGGTCTGGAAACTCCTGGCAACAGGATAATGCACCCGTTTGCTGGAGCGATAGATGCAATACTTTCTGTCATTCCAGTTTACTTTACGTACCAGATCCCACGCCTCTGCGATTATGTGCTTGAGGGTCTCCTCTTCTGTCTGGTTTTGGACAGACTGACAATCTTTTGGTGAAAAACCAGCCATGTTTACCTCCGCCTCTTTATTGAATTGGTATCATTTACATAGTTAAATTTAAAATCATTATACATTTGACAAACCTCCCTGTCAATACAAATGTTTTTTAAATTAGATTTTTTTTAAACATTTTTCCCCTTGAGAAAATTCCTCACCGCCGCACCCTGAAAAGACCATCACTTGATATTGTCGGATTCAACAGATAAAAGCCCATGGCTTTTTTACCTCTCCAGGGGAATAGGCCTCTCGGAAAGGAGACAGCTTGGAGGCACCCCCGAAGACCATCGGATTTATTCATAGTCCCGGGGAACGAGACAGAGAAATTTCAGAGATGAGACCCCCATGTTGATGATCTGATGCTGTTCCATGGGGGGTATATAGACGACGGTACCCGCTTTCATGGGGAACTCCTCGTCCCCTGCAATGAGCCGCCCCGATCCTTCCACCACATAGATCTCATGCTCGAAATCATGCCGGTGGAAAGGGGTGTTCCCGCCCTCATGAACCTCGAACATCCGCATGGAAAAGCGGGGAACATCATCCCGCTTTCCCAGGAGAAGGCGCTTGTAGGCTTCCGAAGCCCCTTCCACCGTCACGGGCTCCGCATTGACTTCCGTATAATGCTTCACAACGCTCATAATAATGTTTCCATCCTTTTGCTCTTGCCGAACATTCCGCAGGCCTCTCTCAACTCCACTCGAATTCCTTGAGGGTCCCCTCCTTGATCTTTGTGTCGAATTCCCGGAACGCATCATCAGCTTGTTCCCGGAGCTTGATCAAATCAAAACGGGGGATCTTTCTGTCAAAGTCCGCGTCCCCCATGATCTTTTTGGCCTCTTTTGTATAATAGAGTATCCCGGAGGAATCATCCAGGTTGAGGGATTCAACATAGAGGTCATCCCCGTATTCGTATTTCCCCTTCCGCCGGACCACCTTTTTCATGAGGAAGGGGAGATTCTTCATCTCCTCCTTTTTCAAACCATCCCAGTCATAAACGAGGTATTCCTGGGAGAGAAGATACTGCGTTCCGAAGGCGAAGGTGCAGTCAAACTTCCAGTCGAAAAAGCCCGTCCCCTCGAAGGTGGTTACCCGTATCCAGTCGATTCCCAGGAAGGTCTTGTAATCCACCCAGAGCCGCACATCCCCCCCCTTTTTGTCCGCGGGGATCGTCAGCCGCTTGTCCCTGCAATGCGTCAGGCAGGCGGAGTTCATGGACAGGAAGAGATACTTCTTCTTGTTATCCAGATTGCTAAAAAGGTCCTTCTCCATCATGGCATCACCCTCCTCAAGCCCGGAAACGGCCGCCGTTTCTGCTCCGGCATCCATCGGTACGACACCCCGGGACATCATTCAGGGAAATCATAACCGCTTCTGACGGCGATGTCCAGCAAAAAAGGATCAGTTCTTCATGCTCGCCGGCTGACCGGTGGCGGAGATGACGTTGTGCCAGAACTTGGATTTGATGTCTATCTGTTTCCGTTTGGATATGGCCATCTCGATGGGCACATGGGTAAAGATGTTGTTCCACTGCCCTATCACCACATCCGTCTTTCCCGCCATGCCCGCGTGTACCGCATACTGTCCCAGAAGAGCGCAGTAAATGGAATCGGTTGGTACCGCAGGGGCGCAGCGTATCATATAGCTGGGATCGATGTACTTGAGGTTTATGGGGATATTCTTCTCCTTGAAGTATTTATTGATGCGGTTCTTGAGAAAAACCCCTATATCCTCCAACGCCAGGTTTCCCGAGGCATCCCGCTTCTGCCCTTCAGGATCTTTGTCGAGAAGCTCCTGACCGGCCCCTTCCGCCACACAGATGACTGCGTGTCCCCTGTCGAGCATGCGCTTCTCAAGGCTGGCCAAAAAACCATGCTCACCGTAGAGATCAAAGGGGTCCTCGGGTACCAGAACGTAATTGACATCATTCATGGCCAATGAGGCATTGGCGGCGATGAATCCGGAATAGCGCCCCATCAGCTTCACGAGACCGATCCCGTTGGGTGCCCCCTTGGCCTCCACATGCGCCGTGGCGATGGAATCCACCGCTTCGGAAAAGGCCGTTTCGAAACCGAAGGAGCGCTGTATGTAGCTGATATCATTGTCGATGGTCTTGGGGATGCCGATGATGGCGATGTCATAACCCCTCTTTCGCGCCACTTCATAAAAACCATGGGCGCCCCGAAGGGTTCCGTCCCCCCCTATGGTGTAGAGTATGCGGATGTTCCAGCGCTCCAGGGTATCAAACAGGATATCCAGATTCTCCGTTCCTCCCCGGGAGGAGCCGAGTATGGTACCCCCGTCCAGATGTATGTCCTCCACCATCTCGGGGGTGAGTTCCAGGGGTTCGTAACCCATGTCCGGGTTGAGACCGTTGTAGCCGAAACGGATCCCTGTCAGGGAGGTGCAGCCATAATGGTAGTAGGATTCGTTGACAATGGAACGGATCACATCGTTGAGACCGGGGCACAAACCGCCGCAGGTGACGATGGCGGCCTTAATGGAGGGGGGATTGAAATAGATCCTCTCCCGGGGCCCGGCGATCTCCATGGTGTTGGAATGGTCCAAGCCCGTGAGGGATTCTCCGTTTTGGGTAAAGACGCTGTAAATCATCCTGCGGTCATCCTTAACGAAGGGGAATTGCCCCCTGATAAATTTATCCACCAGAGGTGATCGGACCTTGCATTCTCCCAGGTTTTTGACTGTAAAATCCATCTCCGTAACCTCGCTCAAAGATGTACTTCAGGGCTGTTGAAACCCAGATAATCATCACCATATCAGGGCCCTGCGTTCCGGTAATCATTCCCACAACTGATTTCTTTTTCAACAGAAAATTTCCAGCGTCAACAGAAAAACGGGAGTGAATAATTTGAAGAATTCTTTAAAGAGATTGACACCCCCCATAGGCAGATCACTGTGTATTTTAGATAATGACCTTGAATTTTCGAAGGAGATTCCTGGCCAGCATAGCGGCAATGCTTATCCTTAAGGGAGGAAGTTATGACAGCCTACGAAGCGCTTCAGCAGATCCTGGACTCCCATCCCTCAACAGCACCCCGATCGAATGCCTTTGACAAGATCCTGAGGCTCCTCTTCACGCTCGAAGAAGCGGAGCTGGCCGTTCATATGAGCTTCAAAAACAAAACGCCCGAGGATATTGCAACGGCAGCCTCACTCCCCCTGGAAGAGACCGTCAAGCGGCTTGATGGGATGGCGGACAAGGTCATCATTTATTCCTCGAATAAGGATGGTAAAAAAACCTACGGCCTTCTCCCTACAATACCCGGTCTTTTTGAATTTCCCTTCATGAAGGGCGGCGGCACACCGGAACTGGAGGAACTGGGCCGCCTCTGGGAGAAATACCACCGCGAGGCTCTGGGAAACACGTTCAGCGGTAATCCCACACCCCTGATGCGTGTTGTTGCCGTGGAGAAATCCGTAAACCCGCAGTCACGGGTTCATCCTCACGAAGAAATAAAGCGGCTGATCATGAATGCCCGGGAAGTGGCCCTTACGGAATGCGCCTGTCGTGTAAGTGTAGGCGCCTGCTGGAAACCCAAGGATGTCTGTATCATCTTCGATTCGCCGGCCCGATTCCTTGCTGAAAAAGGTTATGCCCGCCTTGTCACAAGAGAAGAGGCCCTGGAGGCACTAGACCGAGCCGAAA
The DNA here is from genome assembly GCA_937967705.1 of uncultured Spirochaetia bacterium. GTDB lineage: Bacteria > Spirochaetota > UBA4802 > UBA4802 > JAGODF01 > CALCJG01. Next base: position 5,287 of record CALCJG010000428.1, on the reverse strand, counting down.
AGGCCGGGTTGGTCCATACAAGCAACAACAGCCAGGACCGGGCCACGGTTATATGCAACTGCTGCCCCTGCTGCTGTACAGTTCTCCGTGGCAGGACACAGATGAAGAATCTTCACGCCTTCGAGCCAAGCCGCTTCGAAGCAAGGCTCATCACCAACCGATGTAGCGGATGCGCTCTCTGCGCAGAGGAACGGTGCCCCGTAAAGGCCATTGATATACAAGAGGGGTTGGCCATCATCAATGCGAAGGAATGCATAGGATGCGGGCTTTGTGTTTCGGGCTGCCCTGAGAATGCCCTTGAACTCGTAGAACGGGAAGATCCACCGCAAACACCTGCCACAGTGGCTGAGATGGGCCTGAAAGTCGTCAAGGAAAAAGGCAGGCTGGAGGAATTCCTTAAAATCATGTCCCGGTGATGTCCGGTTCGGGAGAGAGCTTTTTCCGGAATATATCCTCAGGGACATAGTTGGATACGCCGATCAGTTCTCCCTCCCGGTAATAGCGAACATAGGGTATCTGGCCGTTTTGCCATACCTTTTCCTTGTGGACTCGGAATCTGTCAAAGCAGAGGGCCCGGTTGTATTCCGTGTAAAATATATAGGCCCCCGGAACCGGATTCAGCCCTGTGAGCCATCCCCGCATCTGCCGCCATTGAGGACACCAGTCCTGGGTCATTATCACCGCTACATGGCGCCCGGCAACCCTTATCTCGGCGGGGAAATCCCCCTCCCTAACGGCCGCTTCCAGATGACTTTCCTTCAACTCGTTATATTCCATGACTCATCCCTCTTCTCATGATTAAAATTATCATCCCTATACGGATTAATCCAGTAAAGCATCGATAAGTTGATAACAACAACAGCGGAAAAACCGTCCGATCCTGTTTTCCGGTTGAAGAAATTACATCGATATAACAGCCTGTCCATGTCCCATCGACACGTCTGAAAAAGGGAAAATCCCCAAATGGCGGGAGTGGGCCGAATTCAGATCCCATAAATGACAATTGCGCATGAATCTCTTTCACATATCCCGCAAACTGAATCTGACCGATGAGGTCTTCGAAAGCATCCTGGAAGGGGGTGATGTCCGGATCGAGCGTATCCTCTCCCGCGGACAGGTGACCCCCGAAGGGGAATGGTACGACCAGGAACTGGACGAATGGGTGGTGCTCCTGCAGGGAGAGGCAGAGATCGCCTACGACGACGGCCGTAAAATCTACCTCAACCGCGGCGACAGCCTGTTTCTGCCCGCCGGGAAACGGCACCGGGTCTCCTACACCTCCGAGGAGCCGGTCTGCATCTGGCTTGCCGTCCACGGAAGGCTCACTGATGATTAACAGAGGCGGCGGACCCGCACTTCTTCCGTTCATTAATTTCTCGACTCCCCGGAGGATTTTGATATATTGGTGTCAGCGGGCCCCTTCTTCCGGGAAGGAAAATGGTGCGTGCAGGGAGTCGAAACCATCGAAGGAGACAGCGACAAGTATGGACAACAGCCTCAGCCTGGGAATCCGAGATGACATACTCTTCATCGAGGCGGCGGGAGAAATGCGGGCCGGAGACGCCTTCGCCCTCAATGACTTTCTCATCCCCTACCTGGAGAAGACTGACCGCCGTCTGCGCATCTACATCGACATGAACCGCTGCAGCTATATGGATTCCACTTTCATCGGGTTTATCCTCTCCCTCGCAGGGAAATGCGGACCGCAGGGTCCGGAATCCGTGACGATTCTCAACCCTTCCGAAAAAAGCAAAAAGGCTCTCAAAGGGCTCTTCTCCATGGATCATCTGGCGATGGAAGAGGATGCTCCGCGCCCGGACATCCCCCTATTCCGTCTGGAGAGCCAGCGAAGGGGATTCGGCGACAGGAAAAATGTGGAACTGGTCTTTGAGGCTCATCGGAGGTTGAGCGAAATCAGCGAGGAAAACCGCCGGGAGTTCAGGGAACTGCTGGAAGAGCTACAGAGGATTCTGGAGGGATAGGCATATACAACTCCCCCGTTCGATGGCCGGATCTGTACAGCCCCGCCGCATACAGGCATTCTCGAACGACCAGAGCCGGAATAACCGGCAGGGACAAGAAGCATCCGGACGAAACATCTAATCCTGATCCTGATCTGATCCGCCTTTTCCCCCGGCGAGAGTAAGCCCCCCTCTACCGGACTCCTCCTGCAGGCTGAGTCCCCCCTCCGCACCGGAAATCTCGGAAAGGGTAAGCCATCCGGCCTCAACCCCGCCCAGCCGGGATTGGATGCGTCCGATCGCCCTGGCCGCTGCGCTGCGCACGAAGGGGTTGAAGGAGGATTTGCCGGTTCTGTAGATTTTTTCCACGGATTCCACCCGTCCGCAGAATCCCAGGGCCTCCATGACTTCCTCCGTCAAGCCTCCCGGGTCCTCATCCAGCTTTTCCTCCAGGAAAGGCGCCAAAGCCGCATCGCCGAAGGCGCCGAAGGCCTTCAGGATTCCCTCCCGGACCTCCTCGGAGGAATTCCGGGCAAACAGCCCTTTCAAGGCATTCTCCGCCCCTCTGTAACGATGCTCCTGCAGGAGCTCTATAGCCCCCAGGGCCTCCTTTTCTCTCAGATCCGGATCATCAAGCATACGGGTAATGGCGGGCAGACCCTCGGCTCCCAGCTGGCGGGCAGCTTCGATCCGCACCCTCCGGGAGTCATCTTCAAGGCACTTGCGATATACACTCCTCAAATCCTCATCTGCCGGGAAGCGGGAGGAAAGGAGCTTGAGATTGCTGAGTCTTACCCGGCCCAGCGGATCCTGGAGTGTGTTTCGGATGAGAGCCTCCCGGACGGAGGTCCCAGAATCCAGCTCCTTCAGAACGTCCAGCATCTGCCGTATGATTTCGTAGAGACTGTCGCCGTCCAGACGGAGAACGGGCGCGACACAGCAGTAGAACCAGGAATTGGAGAGAAAGAGCATCTCCACCCGGGATTTCAAATCCCGCAGGGCTGCCCGTATATTCGAGGGCATCAGGGCGGCCGCCAGGGCCTCATCGCTGGAGGCCAGCCGCAGCACTCGCTCCATCTCCCTGTCCCCCAGCCGGATATCGGAATGCTCCCACTGCTGACCTTCCTGTATATCCCCCCGGTCGGTTACGGTAAAAAATCCCGTGAGTCTCAGGGAATACCGGATGAATATCCTCAGGGTCATCCGTGAATTGCCCGTGAGCACCCGGTATTTCCTTACCGTGATCTCGAACTCTTCGAACATCCCGTGCAGCGCTGCCCCGGAAAAGAACTGCCTTTGTTTCATCCTGATACCCAGATGTTCGCCCAGCTGCGACAGAATTCTTTCCAGTGCCTTTTCCCGGCGTTGGGTACTATTCAGCAGGAGCATCAATATGACGCCAATCATTATAAAAAAGATCCAGATAGCCATGGGCATATCGATGTCCTCCGAAGGTTCAAGAAAACAACATTTGGTTAACGGAACAGCGGAATACCGGAAACGTAATCAGTAAATCAGGGAATCGATTTTATCCCTGGCCCCCTTCTCCAGGAGACCGCAGCGGCTCAGAAATTCCAGGAATATCTCAAAGAGGAGCGGATCGATTTTAAGGCTATTGGTTATAAATTCCTTTTTCATAACGTTGAGGGCCTCGAAGGTGTCCATTCGCTTACGGCTGGACAGGGCATTGTAAACATCGATGATCTCCACTATCTTGCATGGGAAATAAGCCAGTGCCTTGCCGCCGATAAACTCCTTTTCGTCATAGGTTAGGAAGTACGAGGCGTCCTCCTCGGTCCTCTTTTTCTGAAGCAGTTTGGAGATGATGGGATTGGTAAAACGGTATCCGCTGCGACCTCCGTAATACTCGTGATGAAAGGCTGTCATGGCCACAACGGCAAAGGGATACTTCTTGGCCTTGAGGACCATGTTATAACCGATCAGGACATGCACCTTGACCATATTCTCATCAAATTCATCGTTGCTGTCATGGTAGGCGATAAAGGGGATTTTACCGATATCGTAGAGCAGACCGCCCAGGGCATAGGGCACCAGTTCCTTGTCCGGATCGACACGCCTTAGACCCCCGCGCACGATCGTTTCCAGGGAGATGCCGGCATCCGGCATCCGCCGCTTGTAATAGCGCTGGTAGACATCCCTTAGCTTCATCCTGAGCTGCCGGGTGACCAGCCCCGTATCCACGTATTCGTTAAAAAAAAGGATGAAGCCGATGAACCAGAGCAATCCCCGGCACATCTTGTCCAGGGTGAGAGACCCCGTCTCGATCCTGTTTATGACGGGATAATCGGCATACCGGAAGCTTTCCCCCTGGAAGAGCTCAATAACCAATCTGATGATCCATTCGGTCTTGTTGTAGAGGCCCTGCAGGTTGTTCTTTACGTTTTCCGTTGAGAGATTGTCTTCCAGGCTGGCGTAATTGGCGTAAAAGGTATTGGCGATGATCTCCACCATCTTGACGACCGCCGAGAGATCGAGGGCCTGTCCTTCCCCCTTCATACGATGAAGATCCTCAATGGAGTGGTCAAGTTCCTCCTCCCGCTCCACGATGGAGAGATTCTGAAACTTCTCGACCTGCTCGAAGGTGGCCCCGTACTGTTCCAGCCTGGACATCGGCCCTTCCCGGGAGGGAGCCCCTGCGGACGCCTGCCGGAATACGGAGGCGGCGGAATCCGCCTCCTTACCGTATTGCTCCCAGCCCTGCAGGATGTAGAAGACCGTATCCGGGGCACTCTCGCCCAGGTACTGCTCCAGCCTGCTTGCAGGTATGGGAACCATCACCCCCTCGATATTCTTTCGGAAAAGGGGTATGCTCCTTGAAACGATGACCTGAATATGCCTGCGAACCTCATCATAGGAGATCGCCTGCAGTTCCGGATGATCCTCGATCCCCGCGTTATCCCTCTGCTCCATCGGCCCCTCTCATATCGGTGTGTATTATCAACCATTATAAAGGGTATATCAAGTATAATAATACCGGCAGGACAAAAATTCAAGCAGGTCTGTCCATCAGTCCGGCGCGTTACTCCTGCCCCATTATTCTCTTGACCTTTGATTCGGGGCAGGGTATTCTCATCCGCATGGAAAAACTAAAAGGTATATGCCAGCACATAACGGGTTCCCTTCCGGAAGGTACGGTCTGGGAGATGGATGGCCGCTTCAACACGGCCGCTACCAGCCTGGAAAAATCCACGGCCGAGGAAATACGGGAAAAAACTCTTAAAGATTTCGACGGGGAGTATGACGCCTCGTCCCTTAAAAAAGCCCCCAAGGAAATCAAGGGACTGATAAAGAAACTCTCCGGGCTG
>CALCJG010000427.1 GCA_937967705.1 uncultured Spirochaetia bacterium | reverse complement strand
CCCCGAGGCCCGGGCTCTGTATGACGCTGACAAGCTGGCTTCCATCGGCGCCATCGGTATCGGCAGAGCCTTTCTCTTTTCCGGGGAGGTGGGGGCAAAGCTCCATAACTCGGACGCTGAAATTGAAAAAACCAGCGCATACAGCGAGGAAGACACCGCCTACCGGGAGTTTGCTGTAAAGCTCCGTTTCGTCAAGGATCGAATGCTTACCGACGAGGGCCGAAGGATCGCAGAAGTGCGTCACGAGTTCATGCTCCTCTTTTTCCATCAGCTGGACGAAGAGGTCCGAGGTCTCAGATAAACTGACATTATCAGATCAAGCCCAGGTGATCAGTCCGGGTTCGAATTTTCTTATCATGCACCGGTTCATCGGGATGACCCTTACCGAAAATCCGAATTCCCCGGACTTAAGGCACAGCACCTGCCCCTCGAAAACATAGCTGCCGTCCTTGCTCCGCTCCTTGAGCATCATCGGCAATGCCGCTCCTTCCACGATTTCACCGGCGGGATTAAGGTTTCCGAAATAAAGCTCCACGCTCACATCCTCGGGCTTCAAATCTCCGATATTGACGATGGCCTTCACTTTCTGCTTATTGCCTACGGTTATCTCTTTTTCCTCGTCAAAGACCAGATCTTTGATATAGACCTTGTGCCAGCTCAGATTGATTTTTTCCTTCCATCCGGCCACATCCCTGGCCTTGGCAAAGTTGTCAGCGGAATACTCCTTATAAGAGTGGTGAGCAGAGAGATAGAACTTTTCCGTATATTCCCGCACCATGCGGTTGGTATTGAACTGCGGATTGATGGTCTTCATCGAATCTTTGACCCTGGCAATCCACGCCCGGGGAATACCGTCGGCCCCGCGGTTGTAGAAAGTGGGGATGACCTCTTTTTCCAGAATATTGTATAAAGAACGGCTCTCCACCTCATCCTGGTAGAGATAGTCCTCGTACTCCTCTCCGCGCCCGATGGCCCAGCCGTTATCGCCGTTGTAGGCCTCCACCCACCAGCCGTCCAGAACGCTGATATTGAGCCCCCCGTTGGGGATGACCTTCATCCCGCTGGTTCCCGAAGCCTCTTTTGGACGGATCGGTGTATTGAGCCACACATCCACCCCCTGAACCATGTAGCGGGCTATGTTGATCTCGTAGTCCTCGAGGAACACGATTTTGTTGCGGAAGCGCTCGTCCCTCACCAGGTTGATGATGTGCTTGATCAGCTCCTTGCCCATATTGTCCCGGGGATGAGCCTTTCCGGCAAAGATGAGCTGGATCGGTTTTTCCTTATCCAGAAGCAGCTTTTCCAGCCGCTCCATGTTTTGAAGGATCAATGTGGCCCGCTTGTAGGTGGCAAAGCGCCGGGCGAAACCGATCGTGAGCGCCTCCGGATCGAGAACCGAACTGGCGACCTCCACCTCGGCCTTGGGCATGCCGCGCGACTCCAGCTGATTGCGAAGGTTTTTTCTTGTAAAGCCGATCAGCCTCTCGCGTAATCTTTCCCGGCATTTCCAGAGTTCCGAATCCGGTATGGTATCGATGTTCTGCCACAGGCCCTTGTCTACAGGGCTGTCGATCCACCGCGGCCCCAGGTAGCGGTTGAAAAGCCGCATCATCTCATCCGATGTCCAGGAGAGAGTCTGTATACCGTTGGTAATATAGTCGATGGGCACTTCGTTCACGGGGAGCGAGGGCCAGATATTCTTCCACATGTTGCGGGACACGCGGCCGTGCAGCTGGGATACCCCATTGCAGGAGGCCGCCGTTTTTATGGCCAGTACCGTCATGCAGAAGGTTTCATTCTTATCGAAGGGGTTCTCCCTGCCCAGAGCCAGGAAGTCCTCCCGGGTTATGCCCAGCCTCTTATAATAATGCTCCAGGTACTGGTCCACGAGGTCCGGAGCAAAGCGGTCGTTACCGGCGGGCACAGGCGTATGAGTCGTAAAGACATTGCTCGGCGTAACGAACTCCAGGGCCTCTTTGAAACTCAGCTTGTGATCAGAGATCGCCATGGCGATTCTCTCGATGGCGAGAAAAGCCGAATGCCCCTCGTTCATGTGAAACACACTGATGTTCAGCCCCATGGCCCTGAGGGCTCTTACCCCGCCGATCCCCAGCAGGATCTCCTGTTTGATACGCATCTCATTGTCGCCGCCGTATAGCTGATCGGTTATGGCCTTGTCGGCGATGGAGTTGTTGTCGATATTGGTATCCAGCAGGAGGAGCTTGATACGTCCGATCTGGCATTCCCAGACCTGGGCGAATACGTCCCTGCCGGGAAATTCCACGCTGATCACCAGAGGTTTACCGGACCCGTCCATAATCTGGCTGACCGGAATATTATGGAAATCCGTTTCCGGGAAGCGTTCCTGCTGCCATCCGTCGATGTTGAGATACTGGTGAAAGTATCCCAGACGGTACATCAAACCAATGCCGAAGAGGGGTATTCCCAGCTCGCTGGCGGACTTGAGATGATCCCCGGCCAGGACCCCCAGGCCTCCGGAATAAATGGGAAGACACTCATGAATTCCGAATTCCGCCGAGAAATAGGCAATCCCCTCATTGTGGAACTCGGTATTAAGCTCCTCGAACCAGGATTTTTTGCTCAGATGCCAGTCCAACTCCTCCTCCACCTTCCTCATATGAGCGAGAAAGCTCTCGGATTCCGCCGCTTCCTCAAGCTGGGCCTGGGATACGGATCCCAGGAATGCCACAGGATTATGGCCCGATTCTCTCCAGAGTTCGATATCAAGCCTTCGGAAAAGCTCGATAGCCTCGAAGTTCCAGACCCACCACATGTTTTTCGCTATTTTCATAAGAGGCTGCAGCTTCTCCGGAAGCAGCGGCAGCACTCTGAATTTCTGAATTCTGGCCATGTAATACCTCTACAGGATTGAAATTTCAGGCTTTCCCAATATTGGTTGCCCGTAAAAAAAGTTTTCAAAGTAAACACCAACGCCCCGGATTATTCAAGAAAAAATTGGCCCGCGGATAACGATCGTATGATATTTATCCCCATGTTAACAATCATCCGGGGAGGAAGCAATAAAGGACAGAAAGGGAATAGGAGATAAATCGGTTCAGAAAGCGGTATCCCCCTGGTCCAGCAGGGCCATCATGCGATCCGTCAGCCTGATATTAAACCGGCAGCCGTCCAGAAGCCCCCGGTACAGGAACAGAGACCGGCGGGCCACCCGCTCCTCCTCGGAGAGCCGGGACTCTTCCTCATCGATCTCGTAACCCTCCGTAATGGTGTGGATGACGCGCTGCGCCGTAAAGCCGATGATATCCTTGATGCTTTCCCGGGACTCGATCAGCCTGTCGGTTTCGGCCAGCTTTTTTAGTATATAATCCAGCCTGCCCTGGTCGGATCTGGCACCCTTCAGGAGAGCCGCCATATCCTCGGAAAGGGATACCGACCGCTGCAGAGCGGGAATCAGTGTGTCGTAGTCCTCCCTCATCCGCCTGAGGGTCTCCCTCATTTTCTCGATTGTGCCCTCCGTACCCCCCGCCTCTATGGTTGTCGCCCCGTACAGCTCATCGATCAGCTCATCCGGACGCTTTTTCAGTGCAGACAGATCAAGGGACTCCTGGGAAGCATGGGACAGACCGGGCATGAAGGCCCCGTCATAGGTGATGTTTATGAGATGAGGATCATTGCGCTTCTCGAACCAGTTGAGGAAGATCATCATCTTCTGATTCGTATGAACCCTGTCGGAACGAATTCCCCGGATGAATATCTTCGGGAGGGCCGTCAGCTGATAGCGGTTGAACATCTCCGGCGTGTAGAAACGTCCTGTTCGGAGATGAACCTGTTCGTCAAGGTAGGACCCCCGGGCATGGGCGTACCCTCCTGTGAATGCAAGATCCTGGCCCGCCAGCATCACACTTGAGACGCCCAGGCGGCGGGCGAAATCATAGGCGTTGGTCGACACGGAACCTCCGTAGGCCATCTCCCCCTTCTCGCCAGCTATACGTTCAATCCACTTCATCATCTCGAAAGCCATTCCGGTCATGACGCACCTGCCGCGGAAAAGGCGGAACACGGAAGGATGGGACGTGGGATCCGCCACGAGTACGGTCCGGGACTGCGGGCTTCCCTCGAAATAACGGGCGTTGATGACCTGAGGATCAACGGTAACGCAAAAATGCGGCTCAATGCCCTGGCGCACCAGCAGCCTGTAAGCGGTATCCACGGCAATGATCACAGCCCTGTCGCGGTTATCCCCGATGAATTCCAGGCTCTTTCCCAGCGAAGGTCCTGCGCAGGCTACAATGGCCGGCATCTCCCTGAACCGGTCATAGAAGACGTTGACACCGGGGCACTGGATTATCCTGCGTATATTCCGCGCGATATTCGCCCCCCAGGACTTTTCGAACTTCGCCAGGGTGGCGATATTGACCTCCTTGGTTGACAGATAGGACTTTATCATGCCGCGCAGGTTGCTGTAATATTCCGGATATATCTGAAAGGAGCCACGGTGGACAAGAAAGGAAACCCGGTAGGAGGATTTCCCCCTGAAGGCCCGTATAAGGATTTCTTCGGAAGGGGAAAGAAGAAGGGAAAACCTCTCATCCCGCAGGAGGAAACTCATATCCCTTGCCCGGAATGCCTCCAGGACCATCCCGGGATCCTTTTCCATGACAAGAATAGAGGAGTTACGACCTGCACCCTTCAGCAGTTCTTCGGCATGGTAACCGAATCCGAATCCCATGACGATAAAAAGGTCGTAACGGGCCGGATCCACCTCGGCCACGAAACGCTCCGCCTCCTTCTGCGGATCGAATCGGCTGTGGACATAGAGGGTTCTTCCTTCCCGGATGATCTCCGGTACGGGATGCCCGTTTTTTGCCGTAACCGTCCGGAGATTTCCCCCATCCGTCATGCCGGAAATCCCGGCAAGTAGGTCGGGAAATCTACGCCTGATGAGGGACAGATTTTTATCCAGATAGTCTTCCATGGCACCGTCAGTCTTTCAGATAGAGAGTGATCTTCTGATGATGGGAGAGGGCTGTTCCCTTCGGCGGCGACTGATTGTACACACGCCCGCTTCCCTCGAAGGTGTAGTTTATCATGAATTTTTTCTGCATCTCCGCCAGGGTATCGATGGAATCCGCCAGTATTCTTCCCCGGAAATCGGGCATGGTTGCCCCATCAAAGGCAATCTTCAGCCTCCGGTAATGGACTGGGCCGCCCGCCCCCACGGCCGTCTTCTTGACCCGAAGATAGGGTAGAATCCTCTCCGCTATCCTGGCGAAAACGGGAGCCGCCGCCGCTCCTCCCCCTTCAGCTCCCAGCGGCTCATCCAGAAGGATCAGGAGGCAGATGCGGGGATTCTCCGAAGGGGTCAATCCGACGAAAGAGGAGGTGTATTTCTTCTCGGAATATCCCCCTGTCTTAAGGGGCTTTTGTGCCGTTCCCGTCTTACCCGCAGAGCCGTAATAGCGTACTGCAGCAAGATGCCCCGTTCCGCCTCCCTCCACGACCTTCCTCATCATTGCAAGGAGTCGCTGGGCTGTTTCCTTCCGGATGACCCTCCCCCGTGTCCGGGGATAGAATCGCTGGAGGACCGTTCCGTCCTCCTTTTCCACCGCCTCGACAATGGCAGGAAGCACATAGACCCCGTCATTGGCCACCGCGCTGAAGGCCGCAGCAAGCTGCAGCGAGTTGACGGATATTTCCTGACCGATGGCCAGGGAGTACTTGGAAAGCCCCGACCACTCCTTCAGGGGGCGCAGCAATCCCTCCGATTCCCCGGGCAGCTCCACTCCCGTCTTTCTCCCGAAACCGAACTTAATCAGCATGTCGTAATAACTCTTTTTCCCCACGCCCCTCATGGCCTGTATCATTCCCGCATTGCAGGATTTCCTGATGATATCATCCAGTCCGACCTTGCCGTGCACGTGAACGCAGTTGATCGTCGTATCGGCCACATCGACCTTTCCCTTGCACTGATAGACGGCGGAGAGTGACTGGCCGGTCTCAAGGACTGTAGCCATGGCTATGATCTTCAAAGTCGATCCCGGCTCGAAGGAATCCGTAATCGCGTAGTTCCTCCTCTCGTTGTCGGCGTAACGGTAGTAAAAGTTAGGGTCGAAACCGGGATACTTGGCCGCCGCGAGAATCCGTCCCGTGGCGACCTCCATGACGACGACAGCACCCTGCCGCGCACCCATCGCCCTGGCGCCGGCTGCCAGCTCTTTCTCGCACTGGTACTGTACCACCCGGTCAATGGTCAGCTTCAGATTGTAACCGCAGTAGACGGGATCGTCTCCGCTTTTCCGGGAAAGAGACCGGCCTGAGAGAATCTCGTCGTACCTGTACTCCAGCCCTCCGAGACCGCGGTTGTCAATTCCCACGAAGCCGATGACGTTAGCCGCCAGCCTGTCATGCGGATAAACCCGCTGATATTCCCGTTTGAAACTGATCCCGGGAATCTTGAGCGCCTTGATCCTGCCGGCGGTAGCATCGTCCACCTTTCTCTTGAGCCAGACGAAACGCTTCTCCCGCTTGAGCCGTTCCAGGATCACGTCATAGGGAAGATCGATGAGCGGCGAGAGTACACCAGCCGTCTCTTCCGGTTTTTTGATTCTCTGGGGATTTGCGAAGAGAGAATGTTTTTCTATGGAAAGGGCCAGCAGGTAATCCTGGCGGTCTTTGATGTCGCCCCGCCGAATCTCAGGCCCCAGGGGCGGTTTAACCTTTATCCTGTCCGAAAAATGCAGGTTGAATAGTTTGACGATAAAAAAAAGGGCCATACCGAATACCAGCACGCCCGTTATTATAATCCTTCGTTTGAATACCTTGAAGTGCATCCGCCCTTATTGCTTGAAGACCAAGCGTTCCGTGGCTACCGTATAAGCCCTATGCGAGTAAAAAAGAATTCCTTGATAGATCCCTTCCTTCCGATAACCTGATCCGTATTCCAGTAGAGGACAAAGGCCCGGCCCTTGATACGCTCGACAGGGACATAGCCGAAATACCGGCTGTCCTGGGAATTGGTACGGTTGTCTCCCATAGCTATGACCATCCCCTTGGGCACGACCCCTTCGATCAAACGCTTGTTGCCGAATCCCTTGTAGTCGGTAATGCCCACATCCGTTATTTTCGCATAATCCTTGACGAAGGGTTCGTCCATCTTTTTACCGTTGATATAGACAAAGCCATCGGCATCGTTGATATGGAAGTTGTCCCCTTCCACAGCGATGCACCTCTTGATGAAATCCCGCTCCTCCTCGCCGGGAGGTTTAAAGATGATGATATCCCCCTTCTGAACCTTGCGCAGTCCCCACAGCCGGACCTCTTTCTTCATGAAGATCATCTGGGGGATAACCGGGCCATAGGTGATCTTTTCCACGAGGAGGTGGTCACCTACCTGAAGGGTGTTCTCCATGGAGCCGGTAGGGATGTAATAGGCCTGTACTATGAACTGACGTATATGCATGGCCAGGATGAATGCGACGAGAATGGCGTCGAAAAGTTCCCAGGTCTTTTTATAGGCCTGAGTCCGCTTGGGGGCCATGTCCTCGAACATCTGGATCAGGGAAGCCCGATCCTCTTCCTTTAGAAGATCGATGGGAAAGGAGGTGACGACATACTTCTCCCGGATCAGCAGATTGCCAAGAACGTTGATTTCCAGATAGGTGATGTTTTCCGCCGGGATCGTGAAGGTATTGAGGCGGTTGGTGACCTCCAGACCCTCACTGCCGACAGCTATTTTGCCCCCCCTGTATTTTCTCAGCATGAGGATCTGGCTGATGAAACGCACCAGGAAGATCATAATCAGCATACCGCCGATAAAATAGGTCCAGAGGAAGGGGATGGCCACGGCCAGGAAGAGTGTGGAATAGGCCAGAAGCAGAATATACCCCAAACGACGAGCCAGAAACCGGTAGAGCTGGGAACCCTCCATGAGGGCATACTCGCTCTTTTCCGTCTGATTCCTGTTGAGTCTCAAAAACTGTAACATTCGGCACTCCTAAGAAGTAGCAGGGCCCCGTTGAACGGTTATCCGGATCAGGGAAATAATCACGAAATAGCGGGTATTCTCCCGGCGGGTCTTCTCCGCCCAGAAAATTAGGGGATCGAAATCCAGGAAATCCGGCCGTCCCTGCGTCAAGAACTGGAATTATTGCCGGATAATCCCGGCAAATAGCTTTTTTTTACGGTATCCAGCAAAAAAAGAAATATAATTGTATTGCAGAATTACAGCGCCTGTATAGAATAGACTAATTAACGTGTCCACAACTTTTTTCTCATGAAAAAAATAATCGATAGAATATCTATCCTTGGAGAGGAAGACTACAAGTCCCTGGCCCTGATCCTCAATCCGGAAAAGCCGATGAGAACAAGGGAGAAGATACTCCCCTCTCTTTTTTCTTATGCCGGTCTGCAAACCCTGTTGTCTTCCCTGAATTCCGATGAATTGAAAATCCTGTCAGCCGTTTACCGGAATCCCTCCGGTCTTTCTTTCGGTGAGATCGAGGCGCAGTGCAAAATGGACATCGGCATCATAGAGTCCCTTTCCGTACGGCTGTCAAAAAAGCTCCTCATCTACATACTGAAAAACCGCCAGCGCATCCACAACAAGAACGACAAGGCCCATCCCTTCGAGGAAATCGGCGTGATACTCAATCCCGTAGACTCCCGGAACATCCGGGAGCGTTTCGATATCGTCTTTCACGGGCTTCTGCAGGAACAGGCAGCCCCGCCCGTCATCTCCTTTGGGCAGACGTCGACGGAATACCAGGCGATGGAGTTCATTATAAGCCGGGGATCAGGGATGATTACCCTTGAGGAATACCGGGAAAGGTTCCCGGAGGACCGTGACGAGACGGCGCTTAAAAGCCTCATCAAAGCAGGTACTCTTCAGGTTTTCCATGAACTGGTTCCGCCGGTCACAACTCATCTGGTACTGAGTCCATCGGCGGTGTTCCACCTCATGAACGGAATGCGCGGCGAAAAGGGGAAAAAGCCCCAGACCCTGCACAACGGTCACAACATTCTCCTCAATCTCCTCCACACCTTCGACATCATCACCACCTATCGCCTGTTCCTTACAACACAGAAGGTGTTCCGCAAGGACGACCGGGGGAGACTGATGCCATCGCCCTACATCATCCAGACGGCAGACGGAAAGGAGATCCCCGACATCTCCCAGCTCTCCCTGCACCTGCTCTCCCGGCTCAAACTGCTCCACATCCAGGAGGATGCGGCCCTGTGCAACCTGAAACCCCTGGAAAAAGAGCTGGACAAGCCTCGAAAAATCATCGGACGGATCTTCCGATCCCTGGAAGAAGAGGAAGAGCCGGTCCCAGACCTCTTCCAGAGCCCCATTCCCCTGCCTGCCCCGGCGGATCTGCGGGGAGTTGTGGAGTTACTGCATCTCGCAGACCGGGGACATCCGGGATGGCTCAAACACCTGATGCAGGTTTACAGCTACGGCAGCTACGAGCGGACATCCCTGCCGCCGGCAAACTGGCGTGAAGAGCGGAGAAAACAGCAGGAGGCGGCCCTTAACCTCCTCCTGATTCTCGGAATCGCAGAAATCACCGACGGGTTCCTGACGCTTTCCGATACGGGAAGGGAGATATCCTCTCGGATGCTGCATCATCATCAGCCCCACCCGAGGAAAAACCGTAAGGACACCCCCTGCATATACATCAACCCCGATTTTACGCTCCTGGTCCCCCGACTGGAGGTTCCCTCGGACGACCTCTATCATATACTGACCCACACGGAGATCATACGGGAGGATGTAGTCCTTCACGCCAGGATCAGCAAGGGATCCATTCTCAAGGCCTGCAAACGCGGCATGTCTCTGGACCCCTTTCTGCAGACTCTGCAGAAATATTCCCGCAATGAAATCCCTCAGAATCTCAGTTTTCTCCTGAAGGAGTGGGAACAGCAGGCCGTACGGATACGCATCGTCAACTGCGTTCTCCTTCACTCAAACCATGCCACCTTTATCGACGATCTTCAGTACGGGAAACTGAAGAAATCCCTGATCGAGGTCATATCACCCAATCACGCTCTCGTGAGGAGAGAGCATCTGGACGATATCATCAAGCTGGCACAGCAGAAGGATGCCATAGTGAGCCTGTTCGAGGATAACAGCTGAGGGAGGGTTCAGTCTTCAATTACGGTGATTTTCTGAGGAAACTTGAAAGTCACGAACTCGCTGAGGGCGTTGAGGGTTTGATCGGTGACAAAATAGATGTTGTCGTTGAGCTTAACGAGCCCGCCCTTGTAATGGGCAAACTTGAGCTTATGATCCACCCAGCCGATGGGTTCCACATCCTTCCAGTTGTCACAGGTCTTGAGTCTGGGTATCTTGCTCAGGTGGAGAGCCCTGATGGTCCCGTCCTTGACGGAATCAATTAAAATCTTTTCCCACTTCATTTTCCCGCCTGCTTATAAATCGCTTCGTTAGTAATGTGCCACCGGCCGCTTCGTTTGACGAAATAGGCAATCATGTTGAAGCCGTTTCCTTTATAATAAATACGCGCTCTGGATGAGGAAACATCCCGCCTGACGATTCCCATGCCCCGGTCGTAATGCGCAAAAAGGAGCGACAGAACGAGCGCGAGCCTTAAATAACTGGAATTGTTTATGGGCGTCTGTTTTTTTTCCGGTGGCCTCAGCATAACGTCAAAGAAATGGCTTATCACCTCGTCATGTCCCGCCGCGGAATATTCCTTATAGCTTCTGAATTTCAGCCTCCGGGATATCCTGGGACCATTACCCCGGTCCTTTTTCATTTTATCAACCAATTTAGCGATCTCGGTCTTCAGTTTTCCGTCCACATAATCCCGGTAGAGCCCTGTAAGATCCCTTCTCCTGAAGGCCGCCTGCATCACCGCCACCTGATCCTCCAGACCGCCGTCCAGGAACCACCCGGAAACGTCCGGCGGAAGGAGAAAAACTACCAGCAAGAGGGGCAGCAGCCACCGAAATTGAGAGCGGCCGGGCATCATGATCCTCTACTGCTTACCCAGGGCCTTTTTCAGTCGCGTCAGCTCCTCCGCCAGTTTGGCATTCCTCTCCTTTTCCCGGGCCAGATCCTCATGCAGCTGCAACGCCTCGGACCGGCTCAGTTCCTGTACCTTCTCGGTGGCATCAATGATCCGTGAGGCCTCTTTGAGCTCTCGGGAGGAATAGTCGATGAGCGCCTCCTGGGCCCGTATGATCTGCTGGGCGTCCATCATCTCCTTGCGGCGCAGGTCCGCAAGCATCTCCTCAGCCTTGACTCTGTTCTTTATGTCGAACATCTCTTTTTGACGCATCAGGGTGAATCTCTTGATGGCCTTGTTGAGCTTGACCTGTTCTACCAGGAGATGCTTCTCGTAATCCAGTATCTTCTCAAAGGACTCTTTCTCCTTCTCGGACTCAAAGATGTCCTTTCGGTTGATGTCCATCAGGTTCTCGTAGGCCTCGATACGGGCACCGGCCTCCCGGGAGATATAGCGCATCATCTCGCGGTAGCGCTCCACGATGATGGATTTTTCCAGCAGAAGAATGAACTCTTTGCTTCTGAGGGGCCGGGCTATAAACTCCACATGAAAGATGTTGATGGCCACGTTGACGGCCTTACGGACCTCCCGTTTGCTGACGACGACAAATTTAAGAAACTTTTCCAGACGATTGTCATCCCTTACCTGAGCGACAATATCCATGAATCCCTGTTTCTTCTGATCGAAGATGAAGATATTGATGACATCATTCTGGATATTGGCTTTCTTCAATGTCTTTTGCTTGACCAGATTCACGTCCAGACCCAGATCCCCGATCTCCTGCGCCATTTTGGCACCATCATCATGATCCGTCAGATACCATATTTTGACATTTTCCATACAATTCCCCGACCTGAGCGTATTTACTGATGTATATCATGCCGTCAGACAAATTACAACCGTTTTTTTCACACCCTTTTCATTTTTGAGATCCCAGGAGGGCGTCTACAAGGCCTTCAATGGTGTAGACATCGGCAACGATATGCGGTTCGTAACCCTGGCGGCGCACCTCCTCCGCGGTGATGGGTCCTATGCAGGCCAGCCGGGCCCCGGTCTCCTTCACAAGGCCGAAGAAGTTTCTAGCGGTAGAAGAGCTCGTAAAGGTGATGATGTCCGCCCCCCGGACGGCTTCGCTCTCCTCGCGGGTGGGGGATGGCGCCACGGTATCGTACAGGGGAATGCGCTCCACCAGGGCTCCCTCCCTTTCCAGTCCCTCCGTGAGGGTCATTCGGGCCTCGCTGGCGCAGGGCAGGAGTACCGCCGCCCCTTTCAGGGGTTCCCGGGCCATCTCCGCCAGCAGCGCCTCCGCCACATACTCATCCGGGACCAGGTCGGCGGTAAGGCAGTAATCCTCCAGATCCCGGGCCGTGGCCGGCCCTATGGCGGCGATGCGGCAGCCGTGCAGTGCCCGGGCATCCTTACCGGCCTCCTTCAGCCTGCGGAAGAAAATCTTTACGGCGTTCTGGGAGGTAAAGACGATCCACTGGTAGCGCCCAAGATGGCCCAGGGCCTCCGCCAGCTCCGGGACATCACCGCGCTCCCTTATTTCGATGGTGGGATACTCCACTACCGAAGCCCCCAGGGCCAGAAGCCGGCGGGTTAGCGCCGAGGACTGTTCCCGGGTGCGGGTCACGACGATTTTCCTGCCGAAGAGGGGCAGCGTGTCAAACCAGCGGAGTGTTTCCCGGAGCCGCACCACCTCCCCGACGATGATGATTGCCGGAGCCCCCCCCCCCTCTTCTGCAACCCGGCGGGCCAGGTCTTCCAGGGGAGCCGTAACGGCCCGCTGGCGGGGCGTGGTGCCCCAGGAGACCACCGCTGAGGAGACGGCCGGGGGAAAGCCGTAATCACCAATAAGTCTCCGGGATATATAGGCCAGGTTTTTCATTCCCATGAGAAAGGCGTAGGTTTTATGGGGTTCGTAGCGGGGGAAGTGTATGTCCTCCTCCTCCGAGGCGTCGGCCTTCCGATGTCCCGTGACCACCTCGAAGGAATCGGCGTAATCCCGATGGGTCAGGGGAATACCCGCGTAGGCCGGGGCGGAATAGAAAGAGGAGATACCCGGTATGATGCTGAAGGGGATGCCGTTCTTAACGAGGATCTCGGCCTCCTCGCCGCCCCTCCCGAAAATGAAAGGGTCTCCTCCCTTGAGACGCACCACCCGTTTGCCCTCCAGGGCCTTGCGGACGATGAGTTCGTTGATCTCGTCCTGGGGAAGGGTGTGATCGCCCCCTTGTTTTCCCACGTAGATCTTTTCGCAGTCAAGCCCCTCCACGAAGCGGGAGTTGGCAAGGAAGTCGTAAATCACACAGTCCGCCTCACGAAGGGCCTCAACGGCCTTAACGGAGATGAGATCGGGATCGCCGGGACCGGCCCCGGCGAGATGGACGAACCCCTTCTTCAGATCAGACATTCCGCGCCCTCCTCCTTGAGCAGATCGGCCAGCTCTTCCCCCACCTCTTCGGGGTTGCGGCCGGTTGTCATGCGGCGCACCATACGGCTGCCGTCGGGAGCCGCGATCACTCCGGAAAGATGGATCATCCCGTTCTCCAGAAAAGCCAGGGCGCCCAGGGGGATATGGCATCCGCCGCCGAAACAGCGTAGGAAATGCCTCTCCGCGTTGACCAGAACGGCAGTCGCCTCATGATGAAGCCGTCCGGCTTCCCGATGCGCCGCCTCATCCTCAGCCCGTACCTGCAGGGCCAGGGCCCCCTGTGCCGGTGCGGGAAGAAAAAAGCTGAAGGGGAGCGTGTATTCCGTCAGGTCGAAGAGATTCGGGGCCAGCCGGTTCAATCCCGCCCGGGCCAGTATGATGGCGTCGTATTTCCCCTCCCGAAGCCGGCGTATGCGGGTGGTCACGTTGCCACGGAGGGGCTGTACGCTGAGGGAGTCCATCTCATGCCTGATCTGCGCCGCCCGCCTCAGGGAACTGGTCCCCACCACGGCCCCGTCAAAGAGGGGGACGGTTCCCTTCTGATTGAACCGCTCCCTGCGAACCAGAAGCACGTCCGACGGGTCCTCCCTCTCGGTTACGGCGGCCAGCTCCAGTCCCGGCGTTCCCTCGGTAGGGAGATCCTTCAGGGAATGCACGGCCAGATCGATCTTCCCCGCAAGGAGAGCGTCCTCGATCTCCTTGGTAAAGAATCCCTTGCCCTCCATCTTGTCAAAGGAGACGTTCTGTATCTTGTCCCCCTTTGTCTTGATGATAACGATCTCTGTTTTGTCCCTTCCCAGGAGATCCGCTACGTGATTGGCCTGCCACAGGGCGAGCCTGCTCCCTCGGGTTCCGATTTTAATCATTGACTCCACTTATCACCCTTATGGTCTTTCCGGTGACTGTATCCTGCGGGATGAGAGTTATTTGTCAAGTTTAATAAGGGGCCCCTCCAGGCCTCGAAGAAGCCTCCCTCAGCCCCGCGGGAGCAAACAAACCCTTGACCGGAAAACCTTTACGCCCTATAATAGGAGCATGATTGGGGTGATGATCAGCAGCGGAGGGAAAAGACGCCTCGCGGCGCTCCTGACGGCCCTCTGCGTAGGGACGACCTCCCTCCCCCTGGCGGCGGAGAAATCCCCGGCAACAAACGCCGGCGGCAAACGGATCGAAGCGAAGGAGTGCCGGGACTGCCCAGGCAGGGAGAACGGTGAGGGGAAGCAGTGGAAGAATTCCCTCTGCTCCCTGAGGTACATCGTCTATTTCCTCTGGTTCGTGGTGACCGGGGTGATCGGCGTGGTGATCCTCATCATGGACCTGACCACTCTGTTTACACAGGGTCTTCTGCGCAATTATGTGGAATGGGTCCGGGACAAAACACAATCCCTCTTCCGCTTCTTCGAGGCGATCGGCTGCTCCTGAAAGGGATCACTTGACGGCGTAGACCACCATGGAACTGGTGAGGGAGAAGTTGCCCAGGTGAATGAGCCCCATCCCGTGATACAGGGCGATCCGCAGCCATCGGCGATAATCCAGGGGAGAGCGGAAGGTATAACGGGATTTGAGGAGTTTGGGGAGAAGCCCGAATTCCACGGGGCGGTAGACGCGCACCCTTCGAAAACCCAGGCGCTCAAGAAGCCCCGCGAGGTTTTTGAGGGAAAAGTAAGAGAGATGTCCCGGCATGAAGTAGGCATAGCGCTCCTTCCAGTACCGCGCCTGCAATCCCTCCATGTTGGCCGTCTGAAGCACCAGAAGCCCCCCCTCCCCCAGGAGGCCATGGCATTCCCGCAACGCAGAGACGGGATCGGGGAGATGCTCCAGCACCTCGATCATGGTTATCACCGAAAATGAATCCTTTGAAAAGGGGTGATCCGCCAGGGTGCCGACATGCAGCCGCTCGCCGAAGATCTCCCTGGCTTGGGCTCCGGAGTACACGGAGACCTCGATGCCGTAGGGAGTGAAGTATTCCGAGGCCGCCTTCATAAACCCGCCGAAGGCCGCCCCCACGTCCAGGAAATTCCCCCCGGCCCGGTAGCGCCGGATGACCTTCAGCCGCTTCTTCCATACGTAGAGGGCATAGCGTTCCGCCTCACGCTCATCGAAGTAGGAATATTCGGCGTTCCCGCGGTAATAGCTCTCCTTATAGAAACCCTCGACCACCTCCTTCCGGAAACGGGGATTCATGAAGAGGAAACCGCAGGCCTGGCATCGATCTACACAGAAGGGGGGATTGTAAGCGGTTATCCGATAGCGGGGTCCCACACCGCCGGACCCGCAGAGCGGGCAGCGGTTCAGGGGCTCGTCGAAGAGTGCCGGGTCGCCGATATGCGGCAGGAGGGGGGATGACGAAGCCATCCGGGAAAGCGCCCTAGCGCTTGCGGGTAGTGCGGCCTGTGTGGTGATGTATGACCCCCTGCAGAAAGGCCCGGGAATCCTCGTCCACATCGACAAAGCAGAGGCTGATGCGCTGGCCGTTGACACCCACAACCACCGTCTGGAATTTCCGGGTTTCGCCCCTCGATTCCAGCCGCACCCTAAGCCGGTCACTGATGGCTATCGCCTGGTTGAGCTTGATCCCTATACCCTCCAGGTTGATATTGTAAACTAGACAGCGGGTCCAGTCATCCGCGGTTCCCTCATGGCAGTAATGCGCGTCCAGGTCCACGATGTAACGGGCCTTTTTGCGCCGGTTTGAAGTTGGGTTAATTGCTGTCTGATTCACCTTGTCCTCCGAATCCTTGGTAATGGCCTCTATATCATCCGGGAATCCGAGATCTCTTGGTCATAACTGGAAACAAATCTGCAGCAGTATATGCATTAATCCGGTGCAGTCAACACATTTTTATAGGGAGTGAATTGTCCTATGGCAAGCAATGACATTTCTTATCGAACGTCTCTTAACCGTTTTCGATGTATAAATGAATATTCACTACATATCACATTTATGTTGTCATTTATTTGCTTGCAAAATTCTTATTAGTGTAGTAGAAATGGACAATATATTATTGATATCACCCCCTCCAAAGAAAAAGAGGCGTTATATGGGAAAAGCCGCGAAAAACATACTTCTTATTATATTATCTGCTATATTTTGCCTTTCAGTTATTCATGAACCTCTTTTCGCAAAACCAAAAAAGAAAAAGAAGAGCAAAGGTTTCGACAGCGCATTTGAAGATTTAGAAAAAGACAGAACTGAAAAACGCACTCCGACAGCTCTTGACGACTTCATTAAAGAAGCTATCGACAATATGAATATCTCATTGAAGGGACGTTTCATTTACTATAAAGACGAGGTTCCTACAACTACACGAATAGAAAAGGAGTTTAAGGACCGCAACAACCCCGTCTTTGAGGAGAAACTCTCCTATAAAACACAGATTAAGCGTGGTAATCATTTTCTGGCTACCAGCGGATGGCTTGAGCTGGGAACCCAGGAAGACACCTACTATGGGGTAACAAACTCTGTAGATGAGGAGCGCAGGGAACGGCGCATTCATGAAATTAATGAGCTTTATTATGTTTATAAATTCAACAAGGCCGATTATACAGCTGGGAAAAAAATACTTCGTAACGGTGTTTCTCCCATCATTTCCCCGGCGGATCGACTGTCTCCGACAGACTGGAACGACCCTTTCGACCCACGGACCCTGGGAGTGATATATACATCCTTGGACCTTTATTCTGATTACGGATCAATAACCGGAGCAGTACTTCCCTTCTTTGCCCCTTCGAAATATCCAAGCCCACGATCCCGATGGACCCCACCATCAGACCGCGAGGTAACTGACAGGGGCGCATTGAAAAAATACGCAGGGGATTCCTCTTTCACATCGGAATATCCCAAGATTTCTGATACAAAAAACATACAGTACTTCCTAAAGCTGCAGTCGTCGGAGGTAAGAGGCTGGGACATCTATTTATCCTTCTTCAAGGGAACTTCTTATTTTGCCCCCCTGCGGATTGACACCAGACCCATAAGCGCCGAAGAGGCGGCCGCAAACGCCGCAGACTGTGTGGGCAGCGAATGCAAGGTAAGAGACGATGAACCTGCCACTAGAATGTACCATATCTATGAATACATTCAGGTGCTGAACACTGCAGGAGGATTCTCCACGACCCAGGGAATCTTCGAAATACACGCTGAAGCGCTGTATCAATACAGCGAACGGGGACCCAATTACCTGGGAGAGACGGTTCAAAAGGATGATGATTACATCAATTATCTCGGCGGCATGACCATTAATTTCTCCGATTGGACACGCCATATTTTCCTTAATCAGTTTCGATATATCATTGAATATACCGACGAATACGTAACCAAACGCATTGAAGACCGGACAAATTATATAAGCTCAATTGAACTGCGAAAGCGGTTCTATGGCATCATCAACATGGTCATGTTCGAATTCCCGAAATATGTGAGCATGCGCTATATGTTCATCTATCAGCCCAAGGATAAAGGCTGGTTTCATGATGCTTCCATGAAGATAGACCTGATAGACCGACTCTACCTCAATTTTAAATACCAGTTCTTTCGTGGCCATGAAGACAGTTTTTATATGAAGAACTGGGGGCACAACGATCGGGGAATATTTGAAATAGTCTATACTTTTGAAGCGGAAAAAGATAAGAAATAGGGCGACCGGAAGAGGGAAATATTTTTCTGAAAGACGAATTTACATTAGAGTGATTCTGCTACGGTGTCCAAGTACCTGCGCGATCCTCACACCAGGTTTTCAGGTTTCCTGATGCGACCCCATCATCATAGAAGATGATCTCCATATCTGAGTAAGTACATTTTCCTAAAAAGGTATACGTCGAGGGAACAACATCCTCACACTTATCGTAGCTGTACTGACGTTCGGCAGGGTAATCGGTATCGCGCCAGCGGTAGGTGGTGCCATCACCGTCAATACTTTCTGAAGCCTTTTGCCATAGGCGGTCCCGATTGTCATTCCTCAGGCAGTTCAGCTTGCCGCTCTCCGTGTTGAACTTGGGTTCGAAATAGTTTACACAGGCGGCGTTCCACCATACCTTCTGAACATGATCACCCCATTCCGCATTACTGGGTGGTCCACCGCCATAAGCAGGGGAATAACTCGGATTGGAGTTCCCTGCCGGCGTACTATATCCTGGTTGAGCCACCTGCTTGTTATAAAAACAGCAACCAGGATCCTTTGTTAAGTCCTGGCACCCAGCCAACAACAGTAAGGCATTTGCCATTAAGCCAATAGAGAGCCCTACAAGTGGGTTTTTGTTCAACCATTTATAATTCATCATATGAAATCAATTAACAGATTTTACTTCTCCTGTCAATATTAAAATCCCAATTAACAATCGATTTTTTGTATTATTTAGTCAAATTTCATTTGACGTTTATCACTTTTTAGCATCCAATAGTTGCATGAAAACCCAAGGCTGACAGCTTTGAGAATGATAATAAATAACTGGAGGGATTCACATATGCGAAATTCAGGAAAGCTTTTATGCTCATTATTTGCTGTATTTCTGGCTGTAATTTTCACCTCTTCCGGGATTGATGGAAAAGGGAAAATGACCGGTTATCAAATTATGAAAAAACAGAAAGACACCCACAAGGCTAAAACAGAATACGAAGAACAGGAAATGATCCTTATCGACAAAAAAGGAAACAAGACTAAGAGGGAAGTAAAATCCTGGGTAAAAGAGGTTGGGAAGGACATTCACAAGGGGATGCTCGTCTTTCTTTCTCCCAGTGATATTAAGGGAACAACACTCTTAACCTGGCAGAATAAAGCTCGCGACGACGATCAGTGGCTCTACGAACCCGCCCGTCCCGGCAAGATGCAGAGAGTATCGTCAGGATCAAAACATAATTATTTTATGGGGACTGATTACACCTATGAAGATCTGCAGACAGAAGAACTGGAAGATTTCAACTACACCCTCCTGAAAGATGTTACACTGGACGATCAGGCTTGTTATGTAATTGAAGCCCGTCCCAAAACCGCTACAAAGAAAAAAGAAGCTGGCTATGCCAAAAGGAAACTCTGGATCAACAAAGAGCACCTTTATACGATTAAAGTTGAATTCTATGATAAAAATACAAAAAAACTCATAAAGACCCAGTTCGGCCGCAAGTTCGAAAAGGTTACCGGAAAGAAATGGAGACCGATGGAGAACGTCATAGTGAATCACAAGCTGAATCATAAAACCTTTGTGAATATAGAGAAACGCGTCCTCGATAAAAGCATGGATGACTCGATGTTCACTGACCGTTATATCCTGAAAGGATCACACATGTAGTAATATAACGATCAATTATATATGTTCTCCAAAAAAAGCCGATTCCCGTCAGGAATCGGCTTTTTTGATCCAGTGCCACCTAGGTTAATACTTATTCTGAGTTTTCCAATAGCATAATTAGTCCAAACCCTTCATTTGACGTCTTGCTCCAAATTTAATAAAGGTTAACAAACAGGGAGTGACTATACAGTCACAGTAAACCGCAATAAACAGAACAACGGCAGAAAAAACACCAAAATAGATTACAGGGATAAAATCAGAAATTGCCAATAGGAGAAAACCTACGGTCAAAGCCAGAGAGGTTACCATCATAGGTCTTATTTCAGTCTTCAGTACATACTTGGCAATACTGTTCCTCTCTTCCATTGTTATACCCTTATGATAATGCTGATGATAACGGGACATCAGGTGAATCGTATCATCCACAGAAACTCCGATTGTGATATTTGCTATCATATTGGTTCCCACGTTAAGCGGAATCCCCATGAACCCGAAGAAGCCATATACTAAAATAGCAGGGTATATGTTTGGAATAATCGATAATAAACCATACCAGGGATTGCGGTATAAATAAGTAACCATGATAAAAACGGTTAGTATTACAAAACCCACGGATTGCTCCAGTCCGGATGACATAGTATCTGCTGCCTTTAGGAAAAGTATATTTTCACCGGTAAAGCGGATATCCAGATGGTTCTGATAGGTTTTTTTTATATGATCATCAAGCTTTGCCAATGTTCGCTTCAACTCATACGACGAGGCAATATTATGACGAACGATTATATTGGCTTTGTTATAGTCATAATTTACATAGCGATCGAGATCATCTGCGTGATAAAACAAGAGATGCTGAGCTATCAGATTGCGCGAGTCCGGTATCAAATAATATTCCGGCTTTCCCTCATTCATCTCCCTCTCGATATAAGCAATATGATCCGCAAGGGAAATAGTAAAATCAAAGAGCTTGTTTTCCTTAATGAATTTCTGAATCTCAAGAATTATTTTAATATTATCCGGCTCTTTAAAAGCACCCTTCTCTTTAGCTGTAAGAATTATATAGAATACCTGTGCACCGGAAATCAACTGATTACAAGTACTGCTCCGTTTCCTTATGGGAGAGTTTGGCTTAAAATAGCCCAGAAGGTCATTATCCAGCTTCATAAGTGTGGAGCCGTATATAAAAACAATTATAATCAAAATGACAGTTGTGAGAGTTGCCTTTTTGTAATTGATCGAAAAGTTACTGAATAATTCAGCCAATTTCGTCCAAATGGCATTAGGTGCATAATCCCTTCTGTAGGGTTTGGGTGTTTTTTTCGGTCCAAAATAGTGAAAGTAAACAGGATCTATTGCACAGGATAACATAAAGTTAGCAAGAGTACCCCAAAATGAGACCAGGCCAAATTCAATCAACATGGTTATATCATTGAATATAATGGAGATACACCCAAGAAGAGTCGACAGGCCCGCTAACAACATTGCCAATCCTTTTCTTGGGGCAATGTAATCAACAGCATTCCCGCGGAAGTGTCCCTCCTCAGTGGCTTCATAATATTCCGTGAGAAAATGGACATCGAACGTACAACCCAGGGCAATTATTATTGAAGGCGCCATGGATGTAAGGATCTGAAGTTTGATTCCCAGCAGGGGCATGAAACCCAGTGTCCATATCAGGCTGAGCACTCCGGCGATGGAAGGAATAATGCCTCCATGAATATCCTGGAGTATGATGATCAGCATTACAAGAATAACGATAACCGATATCGGGATGAGGTTAATAACATCATCCATCACATACTTGCTTATTTGAGTGCGCGTGTACGGAGTCCCAATCTGGAAGTATTCATCGACCTGATCCTTCAAATGCTTATCAAGTATCTTTTCAATCTCCCTGGTAACTCTTAGATTAAAGTTTTCTTCATTCTCCGTATTGTCTGAGATAACATTAAAAGCTATGGCCGATCCGTCATGAGCTATTAGATTGCGGAACACCAGGGGGTTTTTCATGGCATTGGTACGTATACGATCAAGTCGTTCCCGTTCATGCTCTTCCGGGACATCAATTATCAGTTTGTCCGTATTAATGATCCCATTTTCCCAAACGAAGTTTTTAGCATTGAAAATCCCGTCAATCCTGATAACCCCCGGAATCGATTCCAATTCGTAGAAGGCCCTTTCAATAATTTTCAGTTTCTGCTCGCTAAAAAGGATTTTATCCCTGATAAACACGACTGAGATGATATCGGAAATGAACTCCTTTTTAGTATCATGATAAAATTCGTACTCTGGACTGTTCTTAATGATAAGGCCATCCACCGTTGCATCGACTTCCAGGCGGAACATCGTAACGGAAAAAAAGAGTGTGATAACACCTATTATGATAAGAGTTGCGACGGGGTGGTTTTTACACCAGATTATGTAGCGTCCCATGAGCTCGTTACTAATCGAATGATTTTATATCCAAGATCGTTTTTACTTTGTTCTTTACAAAAATGTCAATTCCACAATTAAGTCAACCTATAATATCCAAAATCAGTAAAATATTGAATATTGATATCATACCGGAATTTAACTGGAATTAAGAATCCCCAAAAGTAATTGATTCTTCCGGGTTGATATCCTCAATGGAGAGATCCTTTCCCATTCCGAAGGTTAACACAATGCCGACAGATCGATCAACACGGCTCGGTTTCCGCGTCGAGGCGGCCGCGGAGGGCAGCAGTGCCCGGGCCTGCCGCATCATCACCCTGCACAGCGAGGTCCTGACGCCGGTCTTCATGCCGGTGGCCACCCTCGCCGTGCTGCGCACCCAGAACACCGCCTCTGTGGAGGCCCTGGGCTTTCCCGTGCTCCTGGCCAACACCTACCACCTCCTCCTGCGGCCCGGCACCGAGGTCTTTAAAACCTTCGGCGGCATACACGCCTTCATGAACTGGAAAAACTCCATACTCACCGATTCCGGGGGCTACCAAGTCTTTTCCCTGGCCCGCACGGTGCAGATCAGCGAGGAGGGCGCCGCCTTCCGGAGCTATCATGACGGCCGCATCTTCCTCCTCAGCCCCGAGACGAGCATTGAGACCCAGCGCATCATCGGCAGCGACATCATGATGGCCATGGATCAGTGCGTGTCCTCAACCTCCGACAGGGCCACCTGCGAGAGCGCCGTGGAGACAACGGCCCGGTGGGCACAGCGCAGCCTCGCGGCGAGGGAGGACTCCCCCCAGGCTCTCTTCGGAATCGTGCAGGGGGCCTGCAGTCCGGAACTCCGGCGAAGGAGCGCGGGGCAGATCACTTCGCTGCCCTTCGACGGTTTCGCGATAGGGGGGCTGGCCGTGGGAGAGGGCGATGAGGAACGCAGGGATATCACCGAGCTGACAGCCTCCCCGCTGCCGGCCGGCAGCCCCCGCTACCTCATGGGCGTGGGCACCCCCCTGGATCTCCTGGAGGCGGTGCACCGGGGCGTGGACATGTTCGACTGCATCCTCCCCACCGCGCTGGCCCAGCAGGGGGTTGCCTACACCAGCCGGGGACGGGTGGAACTGCGCCGGGGCGTCTACAAGCTTTCCGACCGTCCCCTGGACGCGGCCTGCACCTGCCCCGCCTGCCGAAGCTACAGCCGGGCCTATCTCCATCACCTCATAAAAACCGGTGAATACTACGGGGCCAACCTGGTGGGGCTGCACAATCTCACCTTCTACCGCAACCTGATGGCCTCCCTGCGGGAGCGCATCCAAGCGGGAGATTTCGCCTCCTATTACAGAACCCAGCGGGAACGGCTCGGAAAAAACGACGACGAGCATCCCCCTCTCCCCCCCAGGCGAAAGAAGCGGAAGGAAACCAGCGTCCTGGGTTCCTATGAGGTGATGCGGCAGAAGGGGGGCTTCTCCAGCATCCGCCATACCGGGTCCGGGGAGATCATGCACTCGGTAACGGAGCCCCTCGTCGAGGCCCGGAACCTCTACGTGGACCAGGCGGGTTTCCGGGAGCGGCTGAGACGCTCCGATGGGGGGGATTTCATTCTCTGGGACGTGGGCCTCGGCGCAGGCACCAACGCCATGGCCGCCCTTCTGGCCTACGAGGAGATGGCGTCCTCGGGGGAAAGTCTCCGTGGGCTCAGCATCTTCAGCTTCGAAAGGGATCTCGATTCTCTGCGACTGGTCCTCCGCAATCCTTCCTGCTTCCCCCATGTGCGTCATGCGGCACCGGCCGCTCTCCTGAGAAACGGACAATGGGAGTCGGATAAAACCGGCATCCGGTGGCGGCTCCTGGAGGGGGATTTCCGGGAGACGATGGACGCGGCCCCATCGCCCGATACCCTCTATTAC